>JBEAWD010000209.1:0-6266 GCA_041160585.1 Pseudomonadota bacterium
AGAAGTGACGGGCCGGAAGTGACGGGCCGGAAGTTAGGGGCCGTCAGTGAGGGGTCGATAAGGGATGCCCCAGGCGGGGCCGCGATACCCGGTCGATCAAAGAAAAAGGCCTCGCACCGCGGGGCCTTTTTGTTGGCTGAAACCGCCGGAACTTACATGCGCTGGCGCTGCATGAAGTTGTCGAAGGTGGCCTCAGTGAAGCGGAACCACAGGTTGGCGTCGCGTTGGAAGGCCGAGTAGTCTTCGTAGACCTTCTTCCAGTTCGCGTTGCGGGCGCTGAGCTCCGCGTAGTGCTCGCGCGAGGCCCTGAAGGCGGCGTCCATCAGGTCTTGCGGGAAGGCGAAGAGCTTGGCGCCCTGCGACACCAGTGTCTTGAGCGCCACCGCGTTCTTGCCGTCGTACTTGGCCTGCATGTCGGTGTGGCAGTAGGCCGAGGCGCACTCGACGATGGCCTTGTACTCGGGCGACAGCGAATCCCAGGCCTTGGAGTTGATGTGCAACTCGAGCATGGCGCCACCTTCCCACCAGCCGGGGTAGGCGTAGTTCGGGGCAACCTTGACGAAGCCGAGCTTGAGGTCATCGTAGGGACCGACCCACTCGGCCGCATCGATGGTGCCTTTTTCCAGTGCTTGGTAGATTTCACCGCCCGGGATGTTCTGCGGCACCCCACCGATGCGCTCGACGATGCGGCCACCGAAACCGCCCACGCGGAACTTGGTGCCCTTGAAGTCGGCCAGGGACTTGATTTCCCTGCGGAACCAGCCGCCCATCTGCGCGCCGGTGTTGCCCATGGGGAAATTCACGCAGTTGAACTGGCGGTAGAAGTCGCGCATCAGCTTCAGGCCGTTGCCTTCGAAGTACCAGGCGGTGAGCTGGCGGCTGTTCATGCCGAAGGGAACCGCGCAGGCCAAGGCGAAGGTCTCATCCTTGCCGAAGTAGTAATACGGCGCCGTGTTGGCCATCTCAACCGTGCCCTTCTCGATGGCGTCCATGGTGCCGAAGGCGGGCACCAGTTCACCGGGGGCGTGGGTGGTGATGACGAAACGACCACCGGAGAGTTCACGAACCTTGGCCGCGAAGATGTCATTGACCCCGAACAAGGTGTCCAGGGCCTTGGGGAAACTGGAGGTCAGACGCCAACGCAGGTTCTGCTGCGCGTGCGTGATCGCCGGGGCGGCACCGGCAGCCAGGATGCCGGCAATGCCAGCACCTTGCACAAAGGAACGACGTTCCATGAGGTCTTCTCCTTGGGTGAGGGAAATGAAAAAACTGCAGCGCGCAGTTTAGGGTCCCAGCCATCGGGCACGCGCAGGGGATTCCCCGAGGGAACTCCCCGCGGGCCGCAGGATCGCGGTGCCGCGCGATCGCGGGCTGCCCCCTGCAGCGACCCCATCCGGGAAGGCGCCGGGCTTGACTCAGGCGCCGGCCACCTTCATGCGGTCAATGAGGATGGAGCCAACCGTCTTGCTGCCCGTGGTGTACTCGTCGGCCCCCACGGCCACGATGCCTTTGAGCATCTGCTGCAGTTGGCCCGCGATCGTGATCTCGTGCACCGGGTAGGCGATCTCGCCGTTTTCCACCCAAAACCCCGCTGCGCCGCGGGAATAGTCGCCGGTGACGTAGTTCACCCCTTGCCCGATGAGTTCCACCACGAACAAGCCACGGTGGAGCTTGCGCAGCATGGCCGGCAGATCGTCCGCTGGCTGGGTGCGCGAGCTGCTCAGGCGCAGGTTGTGCGAACCGCCGGCGTGCCCGGTGGTGCGCAGCCCCAGTTTGCGCGCCGAGTAGCTGGACAGGAAATAGGTCTGCACCACGCCGTCCTTCAGCACGGTGCGGGCCTGCGTGCGCACGCCCTCATCGTCGAAGGGTGCACTGCCCTTTCCCTTGAGGACAAAGGGGTCTTCCTCGATACTGAGGTGGGCAGCCGTGACCTGCTGGCCCAAGCTGTCGAGAAGGAAGCTGGCCTTGCGGTACAGCGCGCCGCCGCTGGTGGCTTGAACGTAGGCGCCCAGCAGTCCAGCGGCCAAGGGCGACTCGAAGAGGACCGGTACTTCGCAGGTGGCAATCTTGCGGCTCTTCAGGCGGGCCAGAGAGCGCTCGGCGGCATAGCGGCCGACGGCCGCAGGCGGGGCCAGATCGGCAGGGTCGCGCTCGGAGGTGTACCAGTAGTCGCGCTGCATGTCGTTTCCCTTGCCCGCGATGGGCGCCACCGACAGCGAGTGGCGGGAACTGGCATACCCACCCCGGAAGCCCCGGCTGTTGCCGGCAAAGAAGTGGCCCTGCTGGGCGCTTACGCCTGCCCCTTCACTGTTGGTGATTCGGCGGTCGGTCTGTAGCGCGGCCTCTTCGGCCTGGCGGGCGATTTCCGCGGCGGCGGCGGCGTCGATGCGCCAAGGGTGGTGCAGGTCCAATTCGCGCCGAGCCTGGCGGGGGCTCACCAGATCCTTCGGGTCAGGCAAACCGGCTGCAGGGTCCTCGGCGGTGTAGCGGGCAATGTCGTAGGCCGCCTGAACCGTTTGTTCAAGTGACTTCAGGGAAAAATCCGACGTGCTGGCGTTGCCGCGTCGCTGCCCAAGGAAGACGGTGACCCCGATGGACTTGTCTCGGTTGCGCTCGACGTTTTCGACATCACCCTTGCGCACCGACACCGACAGACCGATGCCTTCGCTGACCGCCACGGCCGCGTCGCTTGCACCGCGCTTGCGCGCGATACCCAAGGTGTCATCGACCAGCTGCTCAAACTGAGCCGAAGTGAAGCTGAAGTCCGCGGGGGCGGTGGAATCGTGTGTGGAAGGCATCGGACTATCATAGCGACCCCTTATGTGTGCCCGCCGATCAAAAGCCCTGGATGCCGCCGCTGCCCTGACCGCCCTCGGGCGCGGACAGGCCAAGCCTGAGCGCCGTCAACCCCGACAGGCCATGGCCGCGCCTGGGCGGGTGCACTTCGAGGTGCACGATCAGGGTCACGACATGGATGGCGCCCGGCCCGCCGATGATGGCGCGGACGATGATGGGCGCCAGAGCAAAACGGCGCTGAAAAAGGCCGCGCACGACATGCAGACGCTCGGCGATGCGCTGGCAGCCATGTCCCCAGAGCGGTTGGCCGCGCTGCCCATGGACGAGAGCCTGCGAGACGCCATTGCCGAACTGCGCCGCACGCGCAGCCATGAGGGCTTGCGCCGGCAGCGCCAGTATGTGGGCAAGCTCATGCGACAGGCCGACATCGAGCCGCTGGCCCAGGCGGTGGCTGAGGCGCAGCTGGGCTCGGCACGGCAGACGCTGGCGCTGCACCAGGCCGAGGCCCTGCGCCTGCAACTGGTGGGTGATGATGGCGCCCTGACGCGCTTCATGGCCGATCACCCCGGCGCCGATGCCCAACAGCTGCGAAGCCTGATCCGCGCAGCCCGCAAGGAGGCCGCCTTGCCCCCCGAGCAGCGGCACGGCCGCGCATGGCGCGACCTGTTTCAGTTCATCAAGCCTTTCGTGGTGGTTTGACCCATGGGTGAGCAGATTCCTTTGGAACCGGTGCGCATCGGCATCGTTTCGATCAGCGACCGCGCCTCCAGTGGCGTCTATGAAGACAAAGGCCTGCCGGCGCTGCAGGATTGGCTGTCGCGCGCGGTGCGCAACCCGATTGCCTGGGAGCCGCGGCTGATTCCCGACGAACGTGAGGTGATCGCGGCCACGCTGCGCATGCTGGTCGATGAGCTCAGGTGCGATCTGGTGCTGACCACCGGTGGCACAGGCCCCGCACGGCGAGACGTGACACCCGAGGCCACACTGGACGTGGCCGACAAAGAAATGCCCGGTTTTGGTGAGCAGATGCGGCAGATCAGCCTGCGCTTCGTGCCCACGGCGATTCTGTCGCGCCAGGTGGCGGTGATTCGCGCCCAGGCCTTGATCATCAACCTGCCGGGCCAGCCCAAGTCGATCGCCGAGACCCTGGAAGGGCTGCCTCAGGCGCAGCCACCGGTACACGGCATCTTCGCGGCCGTGCCCTATTGCGTGGACCTGATTGGCGGGCCCTACATCGACACCGACGAGCAGGTGTGCAAGGCCTTTCGGCCGAAGTCGGCCATTCGCACCCGCTGACCACGCCGCGGAAAGCGGCAAGAAAGCTTGGCCGCGATCAATTCACCTTGCGCCGCAGTCCCTCGGCGTCGAAGTTCTCTTGCTTGGCGGCGTCTTGCGGCACACAAGGCTCGAGCGGCAGCTGCCGGTTTTGGGCGGCAAGCTTTTCGATGGCGGCCCACAGCAGGGCGATCTGATGCTCGTGGCCTGCGGCGTTGTCGATGAGGCTGCGCATGGCCTGCGACACCGGATCGTCACCCTGCGTGACACCGTAGGCGGAGAAGCCCATTCGCGCAGCGGCTTCTTCGCGAGCTGTGTCAGCCTCGGCCTGGATGATGCGCGCCGGGTTGCCCACCGCGGTGGCGCCAGGGGGCACCGGCTTGACGACGACGGCACTGCTGCCGATGCGCGCCCCATCGCCCACGGTGAAGCCGCCCAGCACCTGGGAGTTGGCCCCGACGATCACGCCTGCGCCCAGCGTGGGGTGGCGCTTGGCGCCTCGGCTGAGCGAGGTGCCGCCCAGGGTGACGCCCTGGTAGATGGTGCAATCGTCACCGATTTCGGCCGTCTCGCCGACCACCACCCCCATGCCATGGTCGATGAATACGCGGCGCCCGATGACGGCTCCCGGGTGAATTTCGATGCCCGTGAGCATGCGGGCCAGGTGCGAGATGAAGCGACCCAGCCACCTGAAGCCCGCACCCCAGCAAGCGTGGGCCCAGCGGTGCATGACCAGAGCGTGGAGGCCCGGGTAGCAGGTCAGCACCTCCCAGGACGAACGCGCGGCCGGGTCGCGTTCGCGGATGCAGGCGATGTCTTCACGCAGGCGAGCAAACATCAGTCGAGTGTAGTGCGGGGTGGGCAATCCTGCGGGTCTGGGGTCGACGCCAGATCGGCAGCGCGCTCCACAGCCCGCGCGATCCCGCGCAGGATATGCACCTCTTCCGGGGTCAGGTTCGACCGGTTGAGCAGTTGCTGCAGGCGCGGCATCAGCTTCTTGGGCGCCTGGGGATCCAGAAAACCGATGCCCTGCAGTACCGCCTGCCAATGCTGGAGCACACCGGCCACTGCAGCGGCGTCGGCCCAGCGGTCGGCGGCGGTGCGGGGCTGCACTTCGAAGCCGCCCAGCGCCTGCCGGTACTCGTAGGCGATCAACTGCACAGCCTGCGCGAGGTTCAGGGATCCGTATCCGGCTTGCGTGGGAATGCTCAGGCACACGTGCGCGCGGTACACATCCTCGTTGGACAGTCCGTAGCGTTCGCCACCGAACACGAAAGCCAGTCGCGGTGCGCCGTGTCCATCCGGCGGCGCGGGGACGCCAGAGTCTGATCCTGACGGGTCAGCGCGCAGCGACTCGAAATGGGCCCTAGGCGACATGGCCGGCGGCCCGAAGTCGCGGGGTGTCATGGCCGTGGCGCACACCCGGTGAACGCCTTCCAGCGCATCCTCCAGACGGAACACGACGCGGGCGCGGACCAGCACGTCGGCCGCTCCACTGGCCATGGCCACGGTTTCCTCCCGCGACAACACGTCGGCGAATCGGGGGCGCACGAGCACCAGGTCACCGAACCCCATGACCTTGATGGCGCGGGCGGCCGCACCGACATTGCCGGGATGGCTGGTATCGACGAGGATGAACCGGGGTTGGGGATCCAGAGGGGACATGGCAGGTCCCGCGGGCCTGGCACCGGACAGGCACCGCCCGTTACCGATGCCACCCTACAATGGCGGGTTGGCTGCATTGTCGCCTGCGGGCGGCGCAGCTACCCCGCTCTTTTCCCCGCCAGCCCCCTGCCCCAACCGCCACGCGCGCCCGAGGACACCTTTGCCATGTCGCAGCAAACCCTGCACCCCATGCTCAACATCGCCGTCAAGGCCGCGCGCACGGCCGGCACGATCATCAACCGGGCCGCGCTGGACGTGGAGGTGCTCAAGGTCGGCAGCAAGGGGGCCAACGACTTCGTGACCGAGGTTGACCAGGCGGCTGAGCGCGCGATCATCGAAACCCTGTTGCAGGCCTACCCTGACCACGGCATCCTGGCCGAGGAAAGCGGTCGCGAGCATGGTGCGCAGGACAGCGAGTACACCTGGATCATCGACCCGCTGGACGGCACCACCAACTTCATTCACGGCTTCCCGTTCTACGCCGTGAGCATTGCGTTGACACACCGGGGGGTGCTGCAACAAGCCGTTGT
>JBEAWD010000243.1:0-3033 GCA_041160585.1 Pseudomonadota bacterium
GCGTGCAAGGAGGATAGCGCCATGCCTACAGGAATCGTGAAATGGTTCAATGACGCCAAAGGATTCGGCTTCATCGAACCGGAAGGCGGCGGCGAAGACGTGTTTGCGCACTTTTCAGCCATTCAGATGGACGGCTTTCGCACCCTGAAGCAGGGTGGGCGCGTCAACTATGAGCTGGTCAAGGGCCCCAAAGGGGACATGGCTCAGAACATCCGGGAATCCAACGGCGCGGTACCGTCCGAGCAGGCCAACGGAGAAACCACCTCTCACAGCCACCGCTGACCCTGCGCGCCAGGTCTGGCGCCGTGGCTGTGCGGCAATCGCGATCGCCTCCACAGAAAGACAAAACCCTCGCTCCGGGTGAACACCGGGCGAGGGTTTGTTCATTCGGGCGCGACCTGCCGTCAGGCAGGGGCCGCATCCGCAGTCTCACATATGGTCAATCATCACCTGACCAAAACCCGAGCATGACACCTGGGTCGCCCCTTCCATCAGTCGGGCGAAATCGTAGGTGACCTTCTTGCTGGCGATGGACTTCTCCATCGAGGCAATGATCAGGTCGGCGGCTTCCGTCCAGCCCATGTGGCGCAGCATCATTTCGGCTGACAGGATCTCTGAGCCCGGGTTCACATAGTCCTTGCCAGCGTACTTCGGCGCGGTACCGTGTGTGGCCTCGAACATGGCCACCGAGTCCGACAGGTTGGCGCCCGGCGCGATGCCGATGCCGCCGACCTGCGCGGCCAGCGCGTCGGAAATGTAGTCGCCGTTGAGGTTGAGGGTGGCAATCACGCTGTACTCGGCCGGGCGCAGCAGAATCTGCTGCAAGAAGGCATCGGCGATGCTGTCCTTGATGACGATGTCCTTGCCCGTCTTGGGATTCTTGAACTTGCACCAGGGTCCGCCGTCGATGAGCTCGGCACCGAATTCCTTCTGCGCCAAGGCGTAGGCCCAGTCACGGAAGCCACCTTCGGTGAACTTCATGATGTTGCCCTTGTGCACGATGGTGACGCTGGGCTTGTCGTTGTCGATGGCGTATTGAATGGCCTTGCGAACCAGCCGCTCCGTGCCCTCGCGCGATACGGGCTTGATTCCGATGCCTGAGGTCTCGGGGAATCGGATCTTCTTGACACCCATTTCCTTGATCAGGAAGTCGATGACCTTCTTGGCCTTGTCGGTCTGGGCTTCATATTCGATGCCGGCATAGATGTCCTCCGAGTTCTCGCGGAAGATCACCATATTGGTCTTGTGCGGCTCCTTGACCGGGCTGGGCACACCGGCGAAGTACTGCACCGGGCGCAAGCACACATACAGATCAAGCTCCTGGCGCAGGGCCACATTGAGCGAACGGATGCCACCGCCCACGGGCGTGGTCAGCGGCCCCTTGATGGAGACCACATAGTCACGCACCGCGTGCAGGGTTTCCTCGGGCAGCCAGACATCGGGGCCGTACACCTTGGTGGACTTCTCGCCGGCGTACACCTCCATCCAGTGGATCTTCTTCTTGCCACCGTAGGCCTTGGCCACGGCCGCGTCGACGACCTTGATCATCACCGGCGTGATGTCCAGGCCCGTACCGTCACCCTCGATATAGGGGATGATGGGGTTGTCGGGTACGTTGAGCGAGAAATCGGCGTTGACGGTGATCTTGGTGCCAGCGGCGGGCACCTTGATGTGCTGGTACATGTTCGTCCTGCTCCGGTTTGTTGTAACGGCGCGCACATTCTATGCATGCGCCCTGCTCCAAGCTGACGCCTCAGCAGACTTCGCGCACACGCACCCACAAGCCGTGCCCCAACGACCAACTGCTGGCGACGGCCAGCAGGAGACCGGAGAGCCGGGTGAGTCGAAGCTGCCAAGCCCCCGCGTGCGGCTGGCGACGCAGATAAGCGATGAGCAACGGCGCGGCGAACAGACCGGGGGCGGTGCTCAGCGAGAACGCCACCATCACGGCGGCGCCCGTTGCGGCATGGGGCGATAGGGCGGCCAGCACCCAAGCGGACTGCAACAGACCACAGGGCAGCGCAACCCAGGCCAGCCCAGTCACCAATGGGGGCAGGCCCTTGAGGCCATGCCTAGGCCCGCGCAGCACCGTCACGCTCGTGCGCTCGGCTGCCCCCCAACGCGCCAGCCACAGGGGTTGCCGCCCCTGCCAGAGCAGGTACAGACCCAGCGAGAGGGCCAGGGCGTGCGCCAGGGCCCAAGCGGTCAACCAGGGAGACCAGGCACCTGCGCCGGAATTCAAGGCGACATTCGCACCCCAGGAAGAGGCCGACGCCAGCGCCGCACCCACGGCCGCATAGCCGGCGGTGCGACCTGCCAGCAATCCCCATCCTGGCCGAGCAGCGCATAAGGGGCCGCACATGAGAGCGCAGTGCCAGCTTCCGCCCAGCCCCATCAGGGCTGCAGTCAGCACCAGCGTCGTGTCCATGATTCGTAGCGGGCCAGTTGCCGAAACCACAAAGCCGCTTAGGCAATGCGTGAAAACGGCTGCGCAGCGGCTTGCTGCAGATGCCGATCGAAGATCATGGCCATGGCCCGCACACCGAACCAGCCCAAGTCGGTCAGTGCGACGGCGCGCGGCTCAATGCGGATCATGCCCTGTGCCTGCCAGGGCTCAAGCGCCATCAGTTCTGAGCGGAAGTGTTCTCGGAAATCAACCAAGTGCGCCAACTCGATCGATTCGAACTCGACCCTGCCCTGGCACATCAGGGCCATGATCACCGAGCGGCGCAGCAGATCGTCTCTCGTCAATGACACGCCTCGCTCCACCGGGAAGCGGCCCTGCGCAAGGGCATCCTGATAGGCGCCGATGTCCTTGAGGTTCTGTACATACTGCGGCCCCACCCTGCCGATGGACGACACCCCCAAGCCGATCAGGTCGACGTCTGGCATCGATGTGTAGCCCTGAAAGTTGCGGTGTAGGCGGCCATGGCGCTTGGCCACAGCCAGTTCATCGTCAGGCAGGGCGAAATGGTCCATGCCGATGTAGACATAGCCGGCCTGCAGCAGGCGATCGATGGCCTGTCCCAGCAT
>JBEAWD010000217.1:0-2810 GCA_041160585.1 Pseudomonadota bacterium
TTCAGCCGCCTGGGTGACCGCCTTCGCATCGCCGGCACCGCCGAGCTCAATGGCTACGACCGCGACCTCAACCGCGTGCGCTGCGAGGCCATCGTGCGCCGGGTGGAAGAACTTTTCCCGGGCGCCGGCGACACCGAGCGCGCGCAGTTCTGGACCGGCCTGCGTCCGGCCACGCCCAGCAACGTGCCCCTCATCGGCCGCTCCAAGGTGAAGAACCTGTTCCTGAACACCGGCCACGGCACCCTGGGCTGGACGCATGCCTGCGGCTCTGGCAAGAGCATCGCCCGCATCGTCAGCGGCCTGCAGCCGGAAGTGAACTTCGCCTTCACCGGGCTCAGCGCCCCCACGGACTGGCCGCAGCAGCTCAAGCCCGTGGTCTGAGCCCGCCCGGGCCATTGCCGATCCGGCCGCAAGGCTCGACAACTGGCGGGGTCATTCGCGGCCGCTCCAATCTTGGAGCACACTGGAGGATTCGGCTGTCCACTGATCCCCGCCAAGGGGGGGGTGGGCGCCCTTCCACTGGTGACCCTTCACGGCTTCCATGACCTCCGGCCTGATCCACATCCGCGGCGCCCGCCAACACAACCTCAAGAACCTGGACCTCGACATCCGCACCGGCGAGATGACGGTGGTCACCGGCCCCAGCGGCAGCGGCAAGAGCAGCCTGGTGTTCGACACGCTCTACGCCGAGGGCCAGCGGCGGTATGTGGAAACCTTCTCGGCCTACGCGCGGCAGTTTCTCGACCGCATGGACCGCCCCGCGGTCGACCGTGTGGACGGTGTGCCCCCGGCCATCGCCATCGACCAGACCAACCCGGTGCGCACCAGCCGCTCGACCGTGGGCACGATGACCGAAGTCAACGACCACCTGAAGCTGCTCTTCGCGCGTGCGGCGCAGTTGGTGGACCGGGTCACGGGCTTGCCCGTGCGGCACGACACACCCGAGACCATCGCACAAGACCTGCTTGAACGGGCGGCCCTGGCGGGTGACCCGCGCCTGGTGCTCACCTTTCCCGCCGTGTTGCCGGCCAACACCTCCGAGGCGCAACAGGAGGAGTGGCTGGCCGCCAGCGGCTTCACCCGGGTGCAGGCCGCGCGCATCGAGGGTGACCGCAAGGTCCTGGAGGTGGTGGCCGACCGCTTCCGCGCATCGTCGGCCGAACGGGTGCGCCTGATGGAGGCCATCGAGCTGTGCCTCAAGCGCGGCCTGGGCCGCATGGCGGTGCATGTCGTGGCCGAATCCGGCGCAGACGAGCCGACCAGCGCGTCGGCCCCGGTGGTCTGGCGCTATTCCACTGGCCTGCACTGCCCCGAAAGCGATATCCGGTACGCCGATCCCCAACCCGCACTCTTCAGCTTCAACTCGGCCTTCGGCGCCTGCGAGGCTTGCCGCGGCTTCGGTCGTGTGATCGGCGTGGACTGGGGCCTGGTGATTCCCGACGAGCGCAAGACCCTGCGCAACGGGGCCATCAAGCCCCTGCAGACACCCGCCTGGGCCGAATGCCAGGACGACCTGATGCGGCATGCGGGCACACACGGCATCCCGCGCGACACCGCCTGGTCGCAACTCTCCGAGGCCCAGCGCCATTGGGTGATCGAAGGCGACGCCGACTGGAAGGGCCAGTGGAACAAGCAGTGGTACGGCGTGCGCCGGTTCTTCGAGTACCTGGAGAGCAAGGCCTACAAGATGCACATCCGCGTCTTGTTGTCCAAGTACCGCAGCTACACGCCCTGCACCGTGTGCCACGGCGCGCGGCTGAAGACCGAGGCCCTGCTGTGGCGCATCGGCAGCCAGCAGGACGCCGACGCTGCCTTGGCCAGCGCGGATGGCCGTTACACCCGTTTCCTGCCCGCGGGCGTGAACTGGACACGCGAGCAAGTCGAGTCCTTCGACGGCCTGTGCCTGCACGACCTGATGCAGCTGCCGCTGTCTCGATTGCGCGCCTTCTTCGACGGGCTCAGCCTGCCCTCGTCGATGCTGGACGACGCACTCAAGCTGCTGCTCGACGAGATCCGCAACCGCCTGAAGTACCTGTGCGACGTGGGCCTGGGCTACCTGACGCTGGACCGGCAGAGCCGGACATTGTCTGGCGGCGAAGTTCAGCGCATCAACCTCACCACGGCCCTGGGCACCTCGCTGGTGAACACCCTGTTCGTGCTGGACGAGCCCAGCATCGGCCTTCACCCGCGTGACATGAACCGCATCGTGCAGGCCATGCACCGTCTGCGCGATGCGGGCAACACGCTGGTGGTGGTGGAACATGACCCCGCGGTGATGTTGGCGGCCGACCGCCTGATCGACATGGGCCCGGGCCCCGGTCAGCGCGGTGGGCAGATCGTGTTCGACGGCACGCCGGAAGACGCCAAGGCCGCCGACACCCTCACCGGCGCCTACTTGGGCGCGCGCCAGCACATCGGCAGCGGCTTCACCCGCCTGGTCGATGCGGCCACGCCGCGCCTCATCCTTGAAGGCGCGCGTGAGCACAACCTGCGCAACGTGCACATCGAATTCCCCCTGCAGCGCCTGGTCTGCGTTACCGGTGTGTCGGGCAGCGGCAAGAGCACGCTGATGCAGGATGTGCTGTACCCCGCGCTGGCCCGCCACTTCGGCAAGGCCACCGAAACCCCTGGCGCCCATGACCGGCTTCTGGGGGCCGATTGGTTGGCCGATGCGGTGTTCGTGGACCAAAGCCCCATCGGCAAGACGGCCCGCTCCAACCCGGCCAGCTATGTGGGGGCCTTCGACGAGATCCGAAAGATCTTTGCCGATGCGCCCACGGCGCGCGAGCGCAGCTACACCGCCGGCATGT
>JBEAWD010000262.1:0-29411 GCA_041160585.1 Pseudomonadota bacterium
GTGCCCAGGCCTGGGCCTGGGCCACGAACACCTCGGCGCGGTGCTTGTAGTCGCGGAATTGATCCAGGCTCGCGCAGGCCGGGCTCAAGACAACGGCGTCCCCCGGTTGGGCCTGGCCGAACGCCCAACGCGTGGCGGCCACCAGGTCTTCATGCTGCTGCATCGGCAGGTCAAGCCCATTCAGGGCATCGGCGATCGTCTGAGCATCGCGCCCGTACAGGGACGCCGCCCGTGCGTGGCGCGACAAGGGCTGCCGCAAGGGAGAAAAATCCTGGCCCTTGCCGTCCCCGCCCAACAGCAGCACCAGCCGCGCCGGCTCCCGGTCCTGACCCAGCCCGGTGATGGCCGCCACCGTGGCGCCCACATTCGTTCCCTTGCTGTCGTCGTAAACGTCGATGTCGGACGCCCGCAGCACGAAGCCCACACGGTGGGGCTCGCCGGTGTACTCGCGCAGTCCGTGCAGCATCGCCGCCAAGGGACACCCGATGGCCGTGGCCAGGGCCAGGGCAGCCATCGCATTGGCTGCGTTGTGCCGACCGCGGATGCGCAGGGCGTCTGCCGGCATCAGTCGCTGGATATGGAGGTCCTCGTCGATGGGCGCGCGCGTGCTGCGGTTGTCATCCTCGTCATGGGGATGGGCCCTGACCAACCAGGCCATCCCGCCTTCGATCAGCAGCCCGAAGTCACCGGCACGAGTGGGAGCGCCCAAGCCGAAACGCACGGTGCGGCGTGCCAATGGGCGGCCTGCCCTGCCCCGGCTTCCCTTGACCGGTATGGGCGCGGGCTCCATGGCCTGAACCAGGTCGTCATCGCGGTTGATCACCATGGTGGTGGCCGACAGCACGGTGCTGCCGTCTTCCAAGGTGCGGGGGGCGGGCCCATAGATGCGCGACTTGGCCTGCACATACTGCGCCATGTCGCCATGCCAATCCAGGTGATCCTGCGTGATGTTGAGCACCACCGCTGCGGTGGGCTCGAACCCGTCCACGCCGTCGAGCTGGAAGCTGGACAACTCGAGCACCCAGACCTCGGGCAGCTCGGCGGCGTCCAGCATCTGGGCCAGCGTGTGCAGCAAGGTGGGACCGATGTTGCCGGCCACCGCCACCCGGCGGCCACAGCGTTCGACCAGAAGACCGGTCAGTGCGGTGGTCGTGGTCTTTCCGTTGGTGCCGGTGATGGCCAACACCTGGGGGCTGTAGCCGCTGTCTTCCTTCAGATCGGCCAGCGCGCGGACGAACAGACTCAGTTCTCCGGCCACTGCGATGCGGTCGGCCTGCGCAACCGCCAACAGGGGGGCGATGCGCGCGTCGCTGGGCGACAGGCCTGGGCTCTTGAGCACCAGGTGCACATCCATCAGGCAGGCGGGGTCCAGCGGCCCCGTCAGCAGCGGCAGGCCCGGGCATGCCGCTTCCAAGTCTGCGCGCATCGGCGGGTTTTCGCGGCTGTCCCAGATCTGCACGCGGGCGCCGTGGCGCACGCACCAGCGCGCCATGGCCAAGCCTGAGGCCCCAAGCCCCAGGATCAGTACCGAGCGACCCGCCAGATGCTTCATGAACTCAACGCAGCTTCAAACTCGAAAGACCCACCAGGCACAGCAGCATGGTGATGATCCAAAACCTCACCACCACCTGCGTTTCCTTCCAACCCTTCTTCTCGAAGTGGTGGTGCAGGGGGGCCATCAACAGAATGCGCCGGCCCACGCCATAGCGGCGCTTGGTGTACTTGAACCAGCTGACCTGCAGCATCACCGACAGCGCCTCGACCACGAAGATGCCGCCCATGATGGCCAGCACGATTTCCTGGCGCGTGATCACTGCGATGGTGCCCAGCGCGCCCCCCAGGGCCAGGGCACCCACGTCACCCATGAACACCTGGGCGGGGTGGGCGTTGAACCACAGGAAGGCCAAGCCCGCGCCGGCCATGGCCGCGCAGAAGATGAGCAACTCACCGGCACCCGGGATATAGGGGAACAGCAGGTACTTGCTGTAGACCGAGTTGCCCACCACGTAGGCAAAGACACCCAGTGCAGAACCCACCATCACGACAGGCATGATCGCCAGGCCGTCCAAACCGTCGGTCAGGTTCACCGCGTTGCTGGTGCCGACGATCACCAGGTAGGTCAGCACGATGAAGCCCCACACGCCCAGCGGGTAGCTCACCGTCTTGAAGAAGGGCACGAGCAGGTCGGCCCGCGGCGGCAGTTCGGTGTCGAAGCCGCTGCTGACCCAGGAGGCGAACAACTGCAGGACCTTGATGAAGGAGGTTTCCGACACCGCGAAGGCAAGGTAAAGCGAGGCCAACAGGCCGATGACGGACTGCCAGAAGTACTTCTCGCGGGAGGACATTCCCTCGGGGTTCTTGTCCACCACCTTGCGCCAGTCGTCGACCCAGCCGATCGCGCCGAAGCCAAAGGTCACGACCATCACCACCCATACGAAGCGGTTGTCCCAGTCGAACCACAGGATGGTGGCCGCGGCGATGCTCAGCAGCACCAGTGCGCCACCCATGGTGGGTGTGCCGCTCTTGACCATGTGGCTTTGCACACCGTACTCGCGGATGGGCTGCCCGATCTTCAATTCGGTCAGGCGTCGAATCACCCAGGGGCCCAATCCGATGCCGATCAACAGGGCCGTCATGGCCGCGAGCACCGCCCGGAAGGTCAGGTACTGGAACACTCGCAGGAAGCCCAGTTCATCGGGGTACGCCGCCTGAAGCGTCTGAAACAGCCACAGCAGCATGTCAGCCGGCCTCCCTCGTTTGGGCTTGAACAGCCGACACCACGCGCTCCATGCGCATGAACCGTGAACCCTTGACCAGAAGGCTGCGGGCCTGTGCCAGGTCGCCCAGCGCGGCGTTCAGTTGGTCCATCGAGTCGAAGTGCCGTGCGCCGTGACCGTAGGCGGCAGCGGCATGGGCGCACAAGGTGCCCAGGGTCCAGCAATGCTCCAGGCCGCGTTGCCGGGCGAAGTCGCCCACCTCGGCATGGAAAGCCGGTCCTTGCTCGCCCACTTCACCCATGTCGCCCAGAATCAGGGCGCGCGGTCCCGGCAGTTCCGCCAAGACCTCGATGGCCGCACGCACCGAGTCGGGATTGGCGTTGTAGGTGTCATCGATGAGGGTCAGCGGATGTCCGGGCCGATCAAGCCGCTCCAGCCGGAGCAGCCGTGAACGCCCGGCCACCGCCTGGAAGTCCCTCAGCCCTTGGGCCACCGCCCACAGTGGCGCACCCGCGGCCAGCGCAGCGCACGCCGCCGCCATCGCGTTGTGCACGTTGTGTCGTCCGGGCATGTGCAGCGTGGTCTGCAGCGAGCCCACGGGTGAGTCGATCTCGATGGCCCAGTGCAGATCCACCCATGTGGCGCGGCCGTGGACCTCGGCCCTTGAAGACGGACCCCGTTTGCCGGCCGTGCAAGCCGACGCACCCTGCGGTGCGGGGGTGGCCAGCACCTCGAACGAGAAGCGCCACACGCGTGCAGCACCGGCCATGCGCGCCCATACCCCTGCGAAGGCATCGTCCGCCGGGAAGACGGCGGTGCCGTTTGGCGGCAAGGCCTGCAACACCGCGCCGTTTTCCTCGGCCACGGCCTGCACGGTGTGCATGAACTCCTGGTGCTCGCGCTGCGCGTTGTTCACCACGGCCACGGTGGGCTGCGCGATAGCGGCCAACACCTGAACCTCGCCGGGGTGGTTCATCCCCAGTTCCAGCACGGCCGTCTCATGACCGACGGCCGCTCCCGCGCGCAGCGACAACACGCTCAAGGGCACGCCGATGTGGTTGTTCAGGTTGCCGCGGGTGAAGGCTGCGCGATCGCCCTTCCAGGCCCGCAGGATCGAAGCGGCCATCTGCGTGACCGTCGTCTTGCCGTTGCTGCCGGTCACGGCGATCACCGGCAAATCCAATTGCGCGCGCCACGCGCGGGCCAAGGACTGCAAGCCCTTGAGGCTGTCCCTCACCTGCACACCAGGCAAGCCGGCTTCGTCCAGGCCGCCCTCGGCCAGAGCCGCCACGGCGCCTCTGTCGCGTGCCTCCGCGAGGAAGTCATGGCCATCGAAGCGCTCGCCGCGAAGCGCCACATACAGGTCGCCAGCTTGCAGGCTGCGGGTGTCGGTATGCACCCGGCGCATCACCAAGCGGGGGTCGCCCAGCAGCGTGGCGCCTTGCCCCAAGCCGGTGGCCATATCAGCCAGGGTCATGAACCCTTGGGCCACGCGTGCCTTGAGCCCCTCGGTGACGCACTGCGCATCACTGAAGGGATGGCGAACGCCGCCGACTTCTTGGTAAGCCTCATGGCCCTTGCCGGCCACGAGCACCACATCGCGTGTGCCCGCTTCCTGCAAGGTCTGGAGGATGGCTGAACGCCGATCGGAAACTTGGCGGATCGCCGGGCCGGCCGACGACATGCCGCTGAAGACATCGGCCAGGATGCCTTGTGGGTCTTCCGTCCTGGGGTTGTCGGCGGTCAGCACCACCTCGTCTGCCCGGTCTTGCGCCACCTTGCCCATCAGAGGCCGCTTGCTGCGATCGCGGTCCCCGCCGCAGCCGAAGACGCACCACAGCCGCCCGCCGCGTGCGCGCGCCACCGGCTGCAGGGCCGACAGCGCCTTGTCCAGCGCATCGGGGGTATGGGCGTAGTCCACCACGACCAGGGGCTCTCCCGCGCCGCCCTGGGCCTGCAGACGACCGGGCACCGGCGACAGGCGGGGCAGCACGGCCAGCAATTCGTCCAGTGAATGGCCCAGCGCCCTGAGGCCCGCCAAGACCCCCAGCAGGTTGTGCACGTTGTAGCTGCCGATGAAGGGCACTTCAACTGCACGCGCGGCCGAACCCTTTTCTTCCAGCTCGAAGCGTGTCCCCAAGGCGGTGGACTGGATACGGCGTACGCGCAATCGCGCGGCCTCCGACTGCCCCACCGACCACAGGTTCAGCATGGGCCTTTGGGCCTTCAGCTCGGCGTGCAAGCGCGCGCCATGGGCTTCATCCACGTTGATGACCGCCGCTTCCAACGTCGGCCAATCGAAGAGTTGGCGCTTGGCTGACCAGTAATGCTCGAGCGTACGGTGGTAGTCCAGGTGATCCTGGGTGAAGTTGGTGAACAGGGCGATGCGAATGTTCAGCGCATCCAGCCGATGCTCCACCAGACCAATCGACGAGGCCTCGATGGCGCAACGGCGCACCCCTTGGCGCACGAAGGCAGCCAGG
This sequence comes from Pseudomonadota bacterium, assembly GCA_041160585.1. Classification (GTDB taxonomy): domain Bacteria; phylum Pseudomonadota; class Gammaproteobacteria; order Burkholderiales; family Burkholderiaceae_C; genus RFTU01. The sequence goes on from JBEAWD010000262.1 coordinate 5,201, forward strand.
CCACCTTGGAGCGTTGCGGGATCCGGGGTTGTCAGCCCTGTGGCGGTCCAGGTCGTTATGGCCGCGACGGCCGCGGCGGCCGAGCCCGACGGGCCAACCGTCGTCGGCGGTTCGCCGATGCCCAAGGTACCCACCACCGCACAGCGCTCACCCAGCAGGGCCGATGCCTGCGCCCACCACCAGGCGGTCGAGGTCTTGCCGTTGGTGCCGGTGACGGCCATCACGTCCATCACGGCCGAAGGATGTCCGTAGAACGCCGAGCAAAGCATCGACAACTGCTGCTTGAGCCGCGGCAGCGCCGCCACCCGCTCATCGTCGAATCCAAAGGGCTCCACCCCTTCCTCGGCCACGATGCAGGCGCACGCGCCTGCTGCCAGCGCCTGGTGCACGAACTGCCGCGCATCGTGGGCTGCACCGGGCCAAGCCACGAAGGCATCGCCTTGGCGCACCTCACGGCTGTCGATCACCAGACGACGCGCACCGGCCGCGCGCAACCAACCCAGCGCCTGGTCGACCGTCGCGTGCCGCAGGAGTCCGGAGGCCACCATCAGAAGCTCTCCTCCACCGCCGGCACCTTGGCCACGATCTGGGACTTCACGTCGGCATCGGGGGGCACGTTGAGCAAGCGCAGGGTCTGGCCCACCACCTGGCTGAACACCGGGGCCGCGACAGCCCCCCCGTAGTACACCCCCGTACTGGGCTCGTCCACCATCACCGCCACCACGATGCGCGGGTTGCTCACGGGCGCGAGCCCCACGAACCAGGACCGGTACTTGTTGCCGGCGTAGCCACGGCCTTCCTGCTTGTGGGCCGTGCCCGTCTTGCCGCCCACGGTGTAGCCCGGGGTTTGGGCCAAGGGAGCGGTGCCGCCGGGTCCGGCGGCCATCTGCAGCATGTGCCGCACGGCCGATGCGGTCTCCGGCGTGAACACACGGATGCCGGTCGGCGGCGCGTCGCGGCGCACCACGGATACCGGCACCAGTTCACCGTCACGGGCGAACACCGAGTATGCGCGCGCCAACTGGAAGAGGCTGGCCGACAGCCCATAGCCGTAGGACATGGTGGCCTGCTCGATCGGCCGCCACGTCTTGTAGGGACGCAAGCGACCCGTCACTGCGCCGGGGAAGTCCAGCTGCGGCTTCTGACCCATGCCGATCTGGGAAAACATGTCCCACATCTCGCGTGGCTGCAGATTCATCGCCATGCGGACCGTGCCGATGTTGCTGGACTTCTGGATCACCTGCTCCACGGTCAGCGTGCCGTAGGGGTGCGAATCACGGATGGGAAAGCCGGTGACCACCATGCTGCCCGGCGACGAAACGATCGGCGAATCGGGGCGCACGCGGCCGGTTTCCAGGGACAGCGCTGCGATGAAGGGCTTCATCGTCGAGCCCGGCTCAAAGGTGTCGGTCAGCGCGCGGTTGCGCAGTTGCCCGCCGGTGAGGTTGCGGCGATCCGAGGGGTCGTAGCTGGGGTAGTTGGCCAGTGCCAGCACCTCGCCGGTCTGCACATCCAACACCACCACACTGCCGGCCTGCGCACGGTGCTGGTGAACCGCCTCGCGCACGCGCTGATAGGCGAAGAACTGCACCTTGGCGTCGATGGACAACTGGATGTCGTCACCGTGCTGAGGCTCCACGCCATCGCCCAGGTCTTCCACGGTGCGGCCCGTGCGGTCACGGATCACCATGCGCGAACCGTTGCGGCCCAGCAATCGGTCGTGAAAGGCCAGCTCGATGCCTTCCTGGCCCTGGTCATCGGCGTTGGTGAAGCCCACCACGTGCGCGGCCGCTTCGCTCTCGGGGTAGCGGCGCTGGTACTCGCGCACCTCGGCCACACCCTTGATCTTGAGCGCCTTGACCTCCTGCCACAGCGCCACGTCCACATGGCGGCGCAGCCACACGAAGCGGCTGTTTTCATCGGCCACGCGGCGCTGCAACTCCGGCAAGGGCATCCGCAGGGCCTGGGCCAGCGACTTCAGCTGCTCGGGACTGGCCTGGAACTCCTTGGGATCGGCCCAGATGGAGGGCATGGCCACGCTGCTGGCCAGCGTGCTGCCGTTTCGATCCAGGATGCGCCCCCGGCTGGCCGGCAGCGGCACGGTATGCGCGTATCGCTTTTCGCCTTCGAGCTGATAGAAATCCGTGCCGATGATCTGGATGTAGACCGCGCGGCCCACCAGCACGCACGCGCCCAGGCCGCACAAGGCCACCAGGAAGTGACCGCGCCACAGCGGCGTCTTGGAGGCCAGCAGCGGGCTGCTGCTGTAGACCACACCCCGCGCAGCCCCGCTGCGGGTCGCGGGCTGCCGACGGAAGGGGTTCCAGGCCATCAGCGAGCCCCTCCGGACTTGGCATCGCTGACGTACTGGGTCACCTGCGGCGTGATGGCGGTCATCTGCAGCCGATCGCGCGCCAACCGCTCGACGCGCAGGTTGGTCGCTTGGGCTTGGCGTTCGGCCACCAGGCGCGCATGGTCAGACTCCAGTCGGGCCAGCTCGGCCTTGGCCCGCTCGATTTCCGCGAACAGGCGGCGCGCCTCATAGGCCGTCTGCACCAAGGCCAAGGCACTGAGCACCAAGGCCACCAGCAGGACGAAGTTGAGCCGGTTCATGCCAACGTTCCTGAGGGATGCGGCAGCCGACGCGCCACGCGCAGGATGGCTGAGCGCGAACGTGGGTTGGCCCGAACCTCATCGTCGGATGGGCGAATACGCCCCAAGGCCTGCAGCTTCATCGCCTTGGGAGGCGCCAGCAGCGCTCGACGGTCCACCACCTCGCGGCTCTCGCGGGCGATGAACTGCTTGACGATGCGGTCTTCCAAGGAATGAAAGCTGATCACGGCCAGTCGTCCTTCGGGTGCCAACAGGTCGAGCGCCGCCGCTAGGCCTTGCTCGAGCTCCTCAAGCTCGGCGTTGACTTGAATCCGAAGAGCCTGAAATGTGCGCGTTGCAGGGTCCTGGCCCGGCTCGCGGGTTTTGACCGCACGAGCCACGAGCTCGGAAAGCTCACCTGTGGTGCGAACGGGGCGCCCGCTCTCGCGGCGAGCCACAAGCGCCTTTGCAATCGGTAGAGCAAACCGTTCTTCCCCATAGTCGCGGATCACCTGTGCAATGCGCCGCTCATCGGCGTCGGCCAAGAAGTCCGCGGCCGTCTGGCCGCGGGTCGTGTCCATGCGCATGTCCAGCGGCGCATCGAACCGAAAGCTGAATCCCCGCTGTGGGGTGTCGATCTGCGGCGAGCTCACACCCAGGTCGAGCAGCACGCCCTGCACGGTGCGGATGCCCATCTCCGCCAGGCACTCGCGCATCTGCGCAAAACTGGCGTGACAGATGGAAAAACGCGGGTCCTGAACCCGCGTGTTGGGTGCCGAGGCCGCTGCGAGCGCCTCGGGATCCTTGTCGAAGGCCACCAGCCGGCCCGCAGGCCCCAAGGCCTGCAGCACACGGCGGCTGTGGCCACCACGCCCGAAGGTGCCATCGACATAGGTGCCGTCGGCTTGAATGCACAAGGCCTGCACGGCCTCCTCGAGCAACACCGTGACGTGGCGCGCCACATCGGCTGCACCGGCGGATGTGGGCGCCACGGTCATCAGAAGACATGGTCCTTGAGCGCATCGGGCATGCCTTGCTCGATGACCTGATCCTCATGGGCCGCCAGCTTGGCGGCATCCCACAGCTCCAGCCGCTGCCCCATGCCCAGCAGCATCACCTCGCGCTCAAGCCCCGCCCAGGCGCGCAGCTCAGGCGCGATGAGCACGCGCGAGCCGGCGTCGATCTCCACGTCCATGGCGCTGCCCAGAAAGATTCGGCGCCAGGCTTCCGCACCCATGGGCAGGGCCAAGAGCTTTTCGCGGAATGACTCCCAGGCCGGACGCGGGAACACCAACAGGCAGCGGTTGGGGTGCTTGGTGACCGTCAATTCACCACCCGCCGTGGCCGACAGCACCTCCCGGTGGCGCGCAGGGACCGTGATCCGCCCCTTCACATCGAGGGTCAGCGCAGAGCTGCCTTGGAAAACGAAATGAGACACGGATCGACCTGATTGAACTCGTCGGCGGATGTTTGCAATCCGTCACAAACATCCACAAAACGCCACTTTGTGACACTTTACAGGAAATCCCCTCCTGCGGTCAACGAAATCGGCCGGAAATCTCAATCAAATCAATTACTTACAAGGCTCTCCCAAGGTGAGTCTGTGCAGGATTCCTGAATCAAATGAAGTACTTGTCCACCACAATCAAAGTGGAAGTTGAGGTCAAAACACGGTTTGCGCGGCCGCTAGGACTTTCCCTGATGGCCAGCGCAGCCGCTCAGGCGCTTGTGGCTTGGGTGCGCGAGTCCACCCGCCACGCCACCCAGCCCACCAGGAGCAAGCCCAGGGAAGCGCAGGCCAGGGCCAAGGCGGAATGCATGACCAGGGGCACCAGCACACCGGCCACCAGGGCATTGGCCGCACTGCCCACGCACATCTGCAGCGAGCTGACCAGGCCGCGGCGCTCGGGCGACAGGTCCAGCACCATCAGCGTGACCACCGGCACCATCAAGGCCCACCCGAAAGAGAACAGGGCCACCGGCAGCATGGACCATGCGGCGTGCGGCGGCCACAGCAGGTTCAGCCCCACGTTGACGATTGAGATGCCGCCCATCACCGCATAGCCCCACCGGATCTGTTGCCGGGGCTGAATGCGACCGGCCAGTCGGCCCGACAGCCAGGCCCCGGCCGTCAGCCCCGTCATCGACAAGAGGAAGAACCAAAAGTACTGCGTGGGCTGCAGACCCAGGTGCTCGCCGAGAAACGTGGGGGCGGCCAGCACATACAGAAACATGCCGTTGAAGGGAATGCCACTGGACAAGGCCAACAACCAGAAGCGCCGGCTCGAGCCCAAACCCCAGTAGCCGGCCATCAAATGACGGGGATGGAAGGGTTGCACCTGCAGCTCGTGCAGGGTCTCCGGCAAGAGCCGCCAATTCAGCCAGAACAGCAAGGCGCCCACGCCCGCCAAGCCCCAGAACACCGCATGCCATCCACCGGCCACGAAGACAAAGCCGCCAAAGGCCGGTGCAATCACCGGCGCCACGCCGAAGAAGATGGTCACCTGCGACATGACCTTCTGCGCCGCTGTTGGCGGGTACATGTCACGGATGATGGCGCGCGACACCACCATGCCCGCCCCGGCCGACAGGCCCTGCAGGACGCGGCACACGATGAGCTGCGTGATGGTCTGCGACAGGGCGCAGCCCACCGAAGCCAAGGTGAACAGGGCCACCCCACCCAAGACCACAGGCCGCCGCCCGAAGCTGTCGGCCAAGGCACCGTGGAAGAGGTTCATGACCGCGAAGGCCAGCAAATAGGCCGACAGGGTCTGCTGCATCTGCAAGGGCGTGGCACCCAGCGTCTGCGCGATGCCCTCCGGCCCAGAGAAGGCCGGCAGGTAGGCATCGATTGCAAACGGCCCCACCATGCCCAGGCCGGCCAAGAGCAGCGCCAGCTGCCACCGGGGTCGGGTCCAGAGTTGTTCGGCTTGGGGATTCATGAATAAGTGTGAAGCAAGCCGATAGGCCGGATTCTGTGCGGCGCCGCAGCCTTTCGGCTGAAGCCCCGTGACCGCCATTCCTCTGGGCCGGGGGTCGCCCACCCGGCTCGATGCCACCTACCCGCCGGCTCCGCGGGCCACGTCAACGCCGGCCTACTTGGTGTTGCTGCGCGCAGAGATTGCCCGTTTCATCCGAACTGAATCGGCTCGTCTCTGTTGCTCTGATCCTCACCTCGCGGTGGAGAGCCGTTAGCTCCTGCGCTGCCCTGTGCAGTCCGGACCTTCCTCCCGTGCGGTGTTTCCACCCTCGCACCAGCGGCGGTCTGGCTTGCTTCACGCCGACATTATCGCGCGCAGCGCCGGGCCGCCGCTGAGACAGAATCCCGGCTGCATGCGCACTGCACCGTTCAAGGTCTTGAGCCTCATCCCACCGATGACGCAGCTCAACACGCCCTACCCCAGCACCGCCTATCTCACGGGCTTCCTGCGCTCGCGGGGTGTGCAGGCCGAACAGGACGATCTGGCGCTGAAGTTGGTGCTGCGTGTGCTGTCGGGGCCGGGGCTGGACCAACTGCGTCAAGCGGCCTTGGACGGCTGCGTCAAACACACGGCCAGCGTGGCCCACTTCCTTCAATCGTTCGCCCGCTACCGCGCCACCGTCGAGCCCACGATCGCGTTCCTGCAGGGCCGCGATCCCACCTTGGCACACCGCATCAACGCCCGTGCCTTCCTGCCCGAAGGCCCGCGATTCGCCACCGTCGATCAGGATGATCCGGACGCCGCCTTCGAGGGCGAAGGCGGCGACCCTCTGGGCTGGGCCTTCGGCGCCATGGGCCTGCAAGACCGCGCACGCCATTTGGCCACGCTGTACCTCAACGACTTGGCCGATGTGATCCGCGACGCGGTGGACCCGCGCTTTCAGTTCGTCCGCTACGCCGAACGACTGGCCACCAGCCAGGCTCACTTCGACCCCTTGGCCGACGCGCTGGCCGCACCGCCAAACCTGCTGGACAGGACACTGGCCGACCTCACGCGGGACACACTGGCCAGGCACACCCCAGACCTGGTGCTGCTGTCGGTTCCCTTTCCAGGCGCCGTTTACGGGGCGCTGCGGATCGCCCAAACCATCAAGGCCGAATGGCCGGACACCCGCATCGCGCTCGGCGGGGGCTTCGTCAACACGGAGTTGCGCGAGCTGCAGGAAGCGCGCCTGTTCGACTTCGTCGACTTCGTGACGCTGGACGCCGGGGAGCGCCCGCTGCTGGCCTTGATCGAGCACCTGCAGGGCCGTCGCGGGAACCAGCGCCTGGTGCGTACTTTCCTGCGTGACGCGCACAGCGGCCAGGTGCGGCTGATGAACTTCATGGAAGCCGACGTGCCCTTCAGCGAAGTGGGTACGCCCACCTGGGATGGGCTGCCGCTCAAGGATTACCTGTCGCTGTTGGACATGCTCAATCCGGTCAACCGCCTGTGGAGCGACGGCCGCTGGAACAAGCTGACCGTCGCGCACGGCTGTTACTGGAAGAAGTGCAGCTTCTGCGACGTGAGCCTGGACTACATCTCACGCTACGAAGCGGCCTCGGCCACCCTGTTGGTGGACCGCATCGAGGCCATCGTGAAAGAGACGGGGCAGACCGGCTTTCACTTCGTTGATGAGGCTGCGCCCCCTAAGGCACTCAAGGCCTTGGCGGAAGAACTCCTGCGCCGCGGTGTGAGCATCACCTGGTGGGGCAACATCCGCTTTGAGAAGACCTTCACGCCCGAGCTGTGCACCCTGTTGGCCGACAGCGGCTGCGTGGCGGTCACCGGCGGGCTGGAGGTGGCATCGGACCGCCTTCTGCAACTGATGAAGAAAGGCGTGACGGTGGAGCAGGTCGCGCGCGTGACCAAGGCCTTCGCAGATGCTGGCGTGATGGTGCACGCCTACCTGATGTACGGCTTTCCCACGCAGACGGTGCAGGACACCGTGGATGCATTGGAATATGTGCGCCAGCTCTTCCTCAACGGCTGCATCCACAGCGGCTTCTTTCACCGCTTCGCCTGCACGGTGCACTCACCTGTGGGCCTGCGCCCGCAGGACTACGGCGTCACGCTACTGCCGCTGACCGAAGGCCGGTTCGCCAAGAACGATGTGGGCTTTGTCGACCCCACCGGCGTGGACCATGACACGCTGGGCCTGGCCCTGAAGAAGGCGATCTACAACTTCATGCATGGCCACCTGCTGGAAGAGGACGTGCGGATGTGGTTCGCCGAGGTCATGGACCGTGTGCCCAGGCCCACGGTGGCGCGTCAGCGGATTGCCAAGTCGCTGGCCCGCCGCGACGCCATCAGTCCACCTGCTGCCAAGCCAGCGTCTCGCCGGCCCGCAAAGGCTTGAGCGGCGCGCCCCCAAACGGCAACACATCGGGCACGGTCCACTCCTGCCGACGCAGCGTCACGGTACCCGTGTTGCGCGGCAGCCCGTAGAAGTCTGCTCCGTTGAAGCTGGCAAAGGACTCCAGCTTGTCCAATGCCCCGGCCGCCTCAAAGGCTTCGGCGTACAACTCCAGCGCCGACAGCGCCGTGTAGCAGCCCGCACAACCGCTGGCATGTTCCTTGAGTTGCGAGGGGTGCGGCGCACTGTCGGTGCCCAGGAAGAAGCGGGCATTGCCGCCCGTGGCCGCGGCCACCAGTGCACGGCGATGCTCTTCGCGCTTGAGCACCGGCAGGCAGTAGTAGTGCGGCCGAATGCCGCCTTGGAAGATCGCATTGCGGTTGTACAGCAGGTGGTGCGCGGTGATGGTGGCCCCCAACCGCGCATCACCCTGGGCCACGTACTGCGCAGCTTCCTTGGTGGTGATGTGCTCGAAGACGATCTTCAACTCAGGGAAGTCGCGCCGCAGCGGCTGCAGCACCCGGTCGATGAACACGGCTTCGCGGTCGAAGAGGTCGATCTCCGAATCGGTCACCTCGCCGTGCACCAGGAACAGCAGGCCCTCGCGCTGCATGGCCTCCAGGGTCTTGTAGGTCTTGCGGATGTCGGTGACGCCCGCGTCGCTGTTGGTGGTGGCGCCGGCCGGGTACAGCTTCAAGGCCACCACGCCCGCGTCCTTGGCCCGCTTGATTTCATCGGGCGGCAGGTTGTCGGTCAGGTACAGCGTCATCAGCGGCGTGAAGCCCAAGCCGGCGGGAACCGCCGCGTCGATGCGCTGGCGATAGGCCACGGCCTGCGCAGCCGTGGTCACCGGCGGCTTTAGGTTGGGCATGACGATGGCCCGCGCGAATTGCCGCGCGGTGTGGGGCACCACATCGGCCATGGCCGCGCCATCGCGCAAGTGCAGATGCCAGTCGTCGGGGCGGGTGATGACGAGTTCGTTCATGCACGCATTGTCGCGCGGCCGGCGTTGGGGAGCGCATGGTGCCCAGATGACCGGGCTTGAAGGCCCCTCGCAGAGCGCTCAGTGCTGCAGGATCTTGGACAGGAAATCCCTTGCGCGCTCGCTGCGGGCCTCGGGGCGCCCGAAGAACTCCTGTGTGCCGCAGTCTTCGACGATACGCCCGGCGTCCATGAAGATCACCCGGTGGCTCACCTTCTTGGCAAAGCCCATCTCGTGCGTGACCACCATCATCGTCATGCCCTCTTGGGCCAGGCTCACCATCACATCCAGCACCTCGCCCACCATTTCCGGGTCCAAGGCCGAGGTGGGCTCATCAAACAGCATCACGATCGGGTCCATCGACAGCGCGCGCGCAATGGCCACTCGCTGCTGCTGTCCACCCGACAGCTGGCCGGGGAACTTGTCCTTGTGCGCCGTCAGCCCCACGCGGTCGAGCATCTTCAGGCCGCGGGCCATCGCCTCATCCTTGCTGCGACCCAGCACCTTGATCTGCGCCAAGGTCAGGTTTTCGGTCACCGACAAGTGGGGAAAGAGCTCGAAGTGCTGGAACACCATGCCCACACGGCTGCGCAGCTTGGGCAGATCGGTGTCCGGCGCGGTGATGCTCACCCCATTCACCACGATGTCGCCCTTTTGGATGGGCTCCAGCGCGTTCACCGTCTTGATCAAGGTGCTCTTGCCCGAGCCTGAGGGGCCACAGACCACCACCACCTCGCCCTTGGCAATCGAGGTGCTGCAGTCGGTCAGCACTTGGAAGCTGCCGTACCACTTGCTGACATTCTTGATTTCAATCACAGAACAAACTCCTGTTGGCGCGCCGCAGCCGGGGGTTGTCGTTACCGAATGATTTGGATGCGTGACTGGAGCCTCTTGACCAGCATCGACAGCGAAAAGCAGATCGCAAAGTACACCACCGTGGCCACCAGGTAGGTCTCCACCGGTCGGTTGAAGTTCTTGCCCGCCACCTCAAAGCCCTTGAGCAGGTCGTAGGCGCCAATGGCATACACCAGCGAGGTGTCCTGAAACAGGATGATGGTCTGCGTCAGCAGCACCGGCAGCATGTTGCGAAAGGCCTGTGGCAAGACGATCAGCTGCATCGTCTGCCCATAGGTCATGCCCACCGCATAGCCCGCATGCACCTGCCCCTTGGGCACGCTTTGGATGCCTGCACGCATGATTTCGGAATAGTAGGCCGCCTCGAACACCGTGAAGGTGATCACCGCTGACCACTCGGCCCCCAGCGGCTTGCCGGTGACCAGCGGAATCAACAGGAAGAACCACAGGATCACCATGACCAGCGGGATCGATCGCAGGGTGTTCACATAGGCGGCTGCAGGCACGGCCAGCCAGGGCTTGCCCGACAGGCGCATCAGCGCGATCACCGTACCCAGCGCAATGCCACCCACCATGGCCACCAGGGTGAGCTGAATCGAAAAGATCAAGCCCTTGAGCACATAGCTCGACAGCAATCCCCAGGTGAGGAAGGAGAAGTCCAAGGTCATCGCGATGCCCCCACCGTGCCGGGGATCTGCACACGTTGCTCGATGAACAGGGCCACCCGGTTCACCAGGAAGGCCGAGACGAAGTAGGCGCCGGTGACCGCCAGGTAGATCTCAATGCCGCGGGAGGTTTCCTCCTGAGCCTGGAGGGCAAACAGGGTCAGTTCGGCGATCGACACTGCAAAGGCCACCGACGAGTTCTTGACGATGTTCATCGACTCGCTGGTCAGCGGCGGAATCACCACCCGAAACGCCACGGGCAGCAGCACGTAGCGGTAGGTCTGCGGCAGGGTCAGGCCCACAGCCAGCCCGGCATGGCGCTGCCCGCGAGGAATGCTCTGGATGCCGGCTTTGACCTGTTCGGAAATGCGCGCGCTGGTGAAAAAGCCCAGGGCCAGCACCACCAGCACGAAGCTGGGCACGTCGCGCAGCGGTGTGATGAGCGAGGGCACCACGTGGTACCACAGGAAGATCTGCACCAGCAGCGGGATGTTGCGAAACAGCTCGGTCCAGGCATTGCCCAGCGCCACAAGGCCACGCGAGGGCGTGGTGCGCACGATGCCCATGAGCGAACCCACCACCAGCGCCACGACCAGCGACAGGCTGGCCACCGAGAGTGTCCAGCCCCAGGCCGAGAGCATCCAGTCCAGATAGGTCATATCGCCACCCTGGCCGAAGCAGCCGCTTTGCTGCTCGCCGGTGACGGTGTCGCGGCAGAAGACCTGCCAGTCCCAATTCGCCACGCTCACTCCCTCGTAGCGGCGCAAGAAGGAAAGGGCCCGGCGTTGCCAGGCCCTTCAAGCTGCTGGGCGCAAGCCGCCGGCCAAAGGCCCTGAGCCGCAAGGCCCATGGGCACTGCCTCGGCTTAGCGCTTGGCGTAGGCTTCCATCGGCCGGTCATTGGGCTCGGCCCAGGCCGCCTTGGTGGCATCCGATGCGGGCAGGCGCAAGGCGGTGTTGGCCGGCGGGATCGGCTGCATGAACCACTTGTCGTAGAGCCTGGCCAGCTCACCGGACTTGATCATGCCGATGATGCTGTCGTCCACGGCCTTCTTGAAGGCCGGGTCGTCCTTGCGGAACATGATGGCGATCGGCTCGACGCTCAGCACTTCGCCAGCGATGCGGAAGTCCGCCGGGCTCTTGGCCTTGGCGATGTTGCCGGCCAGGATCTGGCCGTCCATCACGAAGGCGTCCGCACGACCGCTTTCCAACAGCAGGAAGCTGTCGGCGTGGTCCTTTCCGAACACCTCGTCGAAGTTCACGCCGTTGGCACGCTCATGCCGGCGCAGGTGCTGAACCGAAGTGGTGCCGGTGGTGGTGGCCACCTTCTTGCCGTTGAGCTGGTTGACCGAGGTGATGCCGGAATTGGCCTTCACCGCCATGCGCACCTCTTCCACGAAGGTGGTGACCGCAAAGGCCACATCCCTCTGACGGTTGGCGTTGTTGGTGGTGGAGCCGCACTCGATGTCCACGGTGCCGTTCTGCACCAGGGGCTGGCGGTTCTGCGACGTCACGACTTGGTACTTCACGTCCAGCTTGGACATGCCCAAGGCCTTTTGAATGTCGGCCAGCGCCCGCTGGCAGACCTCGATGTGAAAGCCCGCAAACTTGCCGTCGCCCAGCGTGAAGCTCAGGGCGCCGGAGGACTCGCGCACGCCCATGGTCACGGCGCCGGAATCCTTGATCTTCTTAAGGGTGTCGGCCTGGGCCAGGCCTGTAGCCGCCGCCAGGGCCGCCACCAGGATGAGGGACTTCTTCATGAGTGCTCCTGTAAAGGGTTGTAGGAGAGAGCGGAAAATCGAAAGCGACCGATTCTAGGGATCCTGGGGCGCTTCCAGATATGCCCACAGACCCTGAGCCGCCACTTTGGCGGGCCGGCCCGCGCCAGAACCGGGCCGCTCGCGGTAGATCCGCACCTCCATCGTCAGGCGGAAGCTGTCCTCGGGCGCCGCCTCCACCAAGCGTCCGGCCCGCAATTCCTTCTGCACAGACCCCACCGGCAGAAAGGTCAAACCGTGTCCCTCGATGGCCATGGCCTTCAGACCCTCGGCCATGTCCGTCTCGTAAACCGGGGCCAAGGCCGCGGCCTGGGGAGATTCCTTGACGATCAAGTCCACCAGGCGCGCCAGGTAGGCACCGGGTGCGTAGTTCAGGAAGGGGATGCGCTGCCCCTTCTCGCCCGGCAGGGTGTACACGGCCCGACCGCGGGCATTCGCGCAACTGAAGGGCGCCAAGGTCTCGCGGCCCAGGACCAGCATGTCGTAGCGCTCCGGGTTGAGCTGCAGGGGCTGAGAGGGGTGGTGGTAGGCAATCAGCAGGTCACAGCCGCCTTCGCTCAGGCGCATGGCCGCGTCGTGAACGTTCAGCGCCGTCAGGCGGCTCTTGAGCGGCCCGAAATGGGCCTGCAGGTCCATCAGCCAGTGCGGGAAAAAGGTGAAGGCCAGGGTGTGCGGCACCGCAAACTCGATCACGTCGGCCGAATCGCCCTGGTGGCTGCGCACCAGGTGGCGCGCGCTTTGCAAGGCGCCCAGGATCTCCAGGGCCTGCGAATGCAGCAGCTCGCCAGCCGGGGTCAGGCGCGTGGGGTAGGAGGATCGGTCCACCAGGTCCACGCCGGCCCAGGCTTCCAAGGCCTGGATGCGGCGCGAGAAGGCCGGCTGCGTCACATGGCGCAGCTGGGCCGAACGCGAAAAGCTGCGCGTCTCGGCCAAGCTCACGAAGTCTTCAAGCCACTTGGTTTCCATGAACGGAGTTCAATCCTGCGAACCGCTGCGCTGCAAGGCCCACATCGAAGCATAGCGCCCACCCTGGGCCAGCAGCTGCTCATGCGTGCCGCGTTCGATGATGTGCCCGGCGTCCATCACCAGGATCTCGTGGGCGTCCACCACCGTGGACAGGCGGTGCGCGATCACCAGCGTGGTCTTTCCCTGCGCCGCACTGCGCAACTCAGCCTGAATGGCCCGCTCATTGGCCGAGTCCAGCGCCGAGGTGGCCTCGTCGAAGATCAGGATGGGGGGGTCCTTGAGAAGGGTGCGGGCGATGGCCACCCGCTGCTTTTCGCCACCCGACAGCTTCAGGCCCCGCTCGCCCACCATCGTGTCGTAGCCCAGGGGCGTGGACGCGATGAAATCGTGGATGCGAGCTGCACGGGCGGCGGCCTCCACGTCCTGGCGGGCGGCACCCGGTTTGCCGTAGGCGATGTTGTACTCCACCGTGTCGTTGAACAGCACCGTGTCCTGGGGCACGATGCCGATGGCGCGGCGCAGCGAAGCCTGCGTGACGTCGCGGATGTCCTGACCGTCGATGGTAATGCGCCCCTGACCGGGATTCACGTCGTAGAAGCGGAACATCAGGCGCGCCAGCGTGCTCTTGCCCGCGCCGGAAGAGCCCACCACCGCCACCGTCTTGCCGGGGGGAATCTCGAATGAGGCCTCGTGCAGGATGGTGCGGGCGCGGTCGGCAGCGCCGCTGGCGGACTTGACCGATGCGTCGTAGCCGAAGGTCACGCCCTCAAAGCGCACATGCCCACCCGACACGGCGAGGTCCGGTGCGCCCGGTGCATCGGCCACCTCGCGTTCACGCTCGAGCAGGCCGAACATCTTGTCCAAGTCGGTCAGCGCCTGCTTGATTTCCCGGTAGATCACGCCCAGGAAGTTCAGCGGGATGTACAACTGGATCATGAAGGCGTTGATCATCACCAGGTCGCCCAGGGTCAGGCGCCCGTCCACCACGCCTTGCGTGGCCCGCCACAACATGGCCACCAGCGCCGCCGCGATGATCAGTTGCTGCCCCGTGTTCAGAATGCTCAGCGTGGTCTGGCTCTTGAGCGCGGCCTTGCGCAACCGCTCCAGGCTCTCGTCGTAGCGCCGCGCCTCCCACTGCTCGTTGTTGAAGTACTTGACCGTCTCGTAGTTCAGCAAGGAATCGATGGCCTTGGTGTGGGCCTTCGAGTCCATCTCGTTCATCTCCCGGCGGAACTGGGTGCGCCACTCGGTGATCTTGAAGGTGAAGAACACGTAGACCACGAGTGCCGCCACCGTGATCCAGGCGAACAGCGCATCGAACTGCCAGGCCAGCAGGGTGAGCACCAATCCCACCTCGATGAGGGTGGGCAGGATGCTGTAGAGCGAATACGACACCAGGGCATGCACCGCACGGGTGCCCCGCTCGATGTCGCGGGTCATGCCCCCCGTCTGCCGCTCCAGGTGAAAGCGCAGGCTCATGCCGTGCAGGTGGTTGAAGACCTGCAGGCTCAGACTGCGCGCCGTGCCTTCGGTGGCCTTGGCGAAGATCAGTTCACGAAGCTCGGTGAACAGCGAGGTCGACAGCCGCAGCAGGCCGTAGGCCAGCAGCAGCCCGAGGGGCACCACCAACAGGGCCTGCGGGTCGCCGGGCTTGATGGACAGGCTGTCCACCAGGTGCTTGAGCAGCACGGGCACACCCACGTTGGCCAACTTGGCCGCCACCATGAAGGCCAGGGCCGCACCCACACGCCAACGGTAGCGCCACAGATAGGGGAACAGACGCTGCAGCGTGCCCCAGTCCGATCGCCGTGCCTGCTCAGGGGCGGCCTGGGCCGCGTCAGTGGGGTGTCCGTGTGCCAGTCCGCGCATCCCACCATTCTCGCCTGGGGCCAGGGGCCCGGGCGCCCCATGGCGCTATGCTTGGGCGCATGAGCCAAGCGACCCCCCAAGACCCGCGCCATGGCGCCGAATCGGTGAAGCTGCCCACCGACAAGGAACTGGTGCTGCGCGTGATCCCCATGCCTGCCGACTGCAACGCCAATGGCGACATCTTCGGCGGATGGGTCATGGCACAGGTCGACCTGGCCGGTGCCGTGCTGCCGGTGCGACGCGCCCGCGGGCGCCTGGCCACCGTGGCGGTCAACCAGTTCATCTTCAAGCAGCCGGTGAAGGTGGGTGACCTGCTGAGCTTCTACGCCGAGATCACCCGCGTGGGCAACACCTCCATCACGGTAAACGTGGAGGTGTACGCCCAACGCCTGCGCGACGGTGGCGAATACGCCGTGAAGGTCACCGAGGCCACGCTCACCTACGTCGCCACCGATGAGCACGGCAAGCCACGCCCGGTACCGCCGGCCTAGGCACACCGGAAAAATGGGACCCCATTTTCTGCAAGCTCAGAACTTGCTGAAATCGGGCTTGCGCTTTTCGAAGAACGCCTGGAAGGCCTCGCGCGCCTCGGCGCTGCGAAGCGCCTTGCCGAAGACTTCGGCTTCCGCCCCGATGGACGCCATCACACCTTCGGCCGTCCAACGCTTCATCAGATGCTTGCTCTGCCGCACGGCCGAGGGTGGCAGCGCATTGAACCGCTCGGCCACCCGCCGCGCGTGGGGCAGTACCTCGTCGGCAGGCAGTACCGCATTGGCCACACCGCACTCCACCGCTTCTTCGGCCGTGAAGGGATCACCCAGCAACAGCTTCTCGGCCGCCTTGCGGTGGCCCATAAGGGCCGGCACCACCAGGCTGGAGGCGAACTCGGGCACGAGTCCCAGGCTCACGAAGGGCATGGCCAGGCGCGCGTTGTCGGCCACGTAGACGAGATCGCAATGCAGCAGCATCGTGGTGCCGATCCCGATGGCCGCGCCCGTCACAGCCACGACCACGGGCTTGTCGCTGTCGAGCAGGGCCTTCATGAATCGGAAGACCGGCGAGTCCATGCCCTGGGGTGGTCGTTGCATGAAGTCTTCCAAGTCGTTGCCCGAGGTGAAGATGCCAGGCTGGCCGGTGAACAGCACCGCGCGAACCGCAGGGTTCTCGCCAGCGGCCTTCAAGGCCGATGCCATGTCCTCGTACATTGCCATCGTCAGCGCGTTCTTCTTCTCAGGTCGGGCAATCTCGATGGTTGCCACGCCGTTGACCAGGCCGGTCTTGATGCTCATGTGTTTTCCTTCGATCAAACGCGCTCGAGGATGCCGGCGGCACCCTGCCCCGTACCCACGCACATCGTGACCATGCCGTACTTGAGGTTCTTGCGGCGCAGCGCATGCACCACCGTGGCGGCACGGATGGCGCCCGTGGCCCCCAGCGGGTGCCCCAAGGCGATCGCCCCGCCCATCGGGTTCACCTTGGAGCGGTCGATCTGCAGTGTGTTGAGCACCGCCAAGGCCTGTGCGGCGAAGGCCTCGTTGAGCTCGATCCAGTCCATGTCGTCTTGCTTCAGTCCTGCATAGCGCAGCGCGGCGGGAATGGCCTCGATCGGACCGATGCCCATGATTTCCGGCGGCACGCCACGGGAGGCGAAGCTCACGAAGCGGGCCAGGGGCTTGAGGTCGAAACGCTTGCAGGCGGCTTCGCTGGCCACGATCAAGGCGCCGGCGCCATCGCTGGTCTGCGAACTGTTGCCTGCCGTCACCGAGCCCTTGGCGGCGAACACCGGCTTGAGCTTGCCCAAGCCTTCGAGGGAAGTGTCCCCACGCGGGCCCTCGTCGATGCTCACCGTGCGGCGCTTTTCGATCACCCCACCGCCACCCAAGTCGGGCAACCGGTCCACCACCTCCACCGGCGTGATTTCATCGGCAAACTGGCCCGCCGCGATCGCGGCCAGCGCCTTCTGGTGCGAGGCCAGGGCGAAGGCATCCTGGTCCTCGCGCGAGACCTTCCACTGCTGGGCCACCTTCTCGGCGGTCATGCCCATGCCGTAGGCAATGCCCACGTTTTCGTCCTTGAAGAATACGGAGGGGTTGAAGGATGGCTTGTTGCCGGTCATCGGCACCAGGCTCATGCTCTCGCAGCCACCGGCGATCATCACATCGGCCTCGCCCACACGGATGCGGTCGGCGGCCATCTGCAGTGCCGTGAGACCCGAGGCACAGAAACGGTTCACCGTCACCCCACCCACCGAATTCGGCAGGCCCGCCAAGAGCGCGGCAATGCGCGCCACGTTCAGGCCCTGCTCGCCTTCTGGCATGGCGCAACCGATGATGGCGTCTTCAATCGCCTTGGGGTCCAGCGTGGGCACCTGGGCCATCGCGCCCTTCAATGCGGCCACCAACAGGTCGTCAGGACGCGTGTTCTTGAAGTAGCCCCGGCCGCTCTTGCCGATCGGGGTGCGCGTGGCCGCCACGATGTAGGCGTCTTGCACTTGCTTGGTCATGGCTGCCCCTCGGTCGATGAGTACATCGCCCGATCCCCCGAGGGGATGCGGGCCGGCTTGGGAGCGGCCCGGCGCTCGGCCCGCTCTGCTTCGTTCACCCTTTGCTTCATTTCAACCTTCCCTCTCAATTTCGAACCGGCTTGCCGGTGGACAGCATCCCCATGATGCGTTCCTGCGTCTTCGGATGGTCCAGCAGTGCGCAAAAGCGCTCGCGCTCCAGCGTCATCAGGTACTCCTCGCTCACCATCGAGCCGGCGTCCACGTCGCCCCCGCACACCACCTCGGCGATCAGCTTGGCGATGTGGAAGTCGTGCGCACTGATGAAGCCGCCATCGCGCATATTGGCCAGCTGGCCCTGGATGGTGGCGATCGCGTTGCGGCCGGCCACCGGGAAGAGCGCCTTGGGCGGGGCGCGGTAGCCGCTGTCGGCCATGGCACGCGCCTGCTGCAGCGCCACATGAAGCAGCTCGTCCTTGTGAGGAACGATCACATCGCTGTCCAGCAAGTAGCCGATGTCACGGCTTTCGAGCGCCGAGGTGCCGACCTTGGCCATGGCCGCGCTGGTGAAGCCATCCTTCAGGAAGGCGAAGATGTCCGAACCGGAATTGCCGGCTGCAGCCATCTCGGCCGCGCGGCGGGCGATGTAGGTGAGGCCACCGGCGCCGGGCAGCAGGCCCACGCCCACTTCCACCAGGCCCACATAACTCTCCATGTGCGCCACTCGCCGCGCGCAATACACGGCCAGCTCGCAACCGCCGCCCAGCGCCAGGCCGCGCATGGCCGCCACCACCGGCACCTGCGCGTAGCGGATGCGCAGCATCAGGTCCTGAAGCTTCTTTTCCTCGGGCGCAATGCCCTTGGAGCCGGCCTTCATGTACACCGGCATCAGCGATTCCAGGTTGGCGCCCGCCGAGAACACATCGTCGGGCGACCAGATCACCATCGCCTGGTGCGAAGCCTCGGCGATCTCCAAAGCCTTGAGCAGCCCTTCGGCCACCGCAGGGCTGATGAGGTGCAGCTTGGCGGTGATGCTGGCAATCACCACCTCATCGTCCAGCGTCCACACCCGCACTTCGTCGTTCTTGAACAGCTGGGTGCCAGCCTTCAGCGGGTCCACGCTCGCCGAACCCTTGACCGCCTCGGGGAACCGTTGCCGCGCATACACCGGCAGCGCGCTCACGCCCACGAAACGGCCCTGTGCAGGGCTCCAGGAGCCATCTGCCGTGTGCACGCCGCCGGCCTGTGCCACCGGGCCCTCGAACACCCAGGCCGGCAGCGGCGCCGCGCACAGGGCCTTGCCGGCCGCGATATCGTCCTGTATCCACTGAGCCACCTGGGTCCAGCCCGCCTCCTGCCACAGCTCGAAGGGGCCCTGCTTCATGCCGAAGCCCCAGCGCATGGCGAAGTCCACGTCGCGCGCGCAGTCGGCAATCGTCTGCAGGTGCACGGCCGCGTAGTGGAAGCCATCGCGAAGGATGGACCAGACGAACTGAGCCTGAGGGTTGCTGCTCTCACGCAGCAGCTTGAGCCGCTCGGCCGCGGGCTTCTTGAGCATGCGCTCGACCAGCGGATCGGCCTTGCCGGTGGAGGGCACGTACTGCTGCGTGGCCGGGTCCAGGCGCAGGATGGTCTTGCCGTCTTTTTTGTAGAAGCCGGCCTTGGTCTTCTGGCCCAAGGCGCCAGCCTTGATCAGGCCCTGCAGCACCTCGGGCGTGCCGAAGTTGCCGTAGAAGGGGTCGGTCTCGGGCGACAGCGTCGTCTGCAGCGTGTTGATGACATGCGCCATCGTGTCCAGGCCCACCACATCGGCGGTGCGGAAGGTGCCGGAGGAGGCACGGCCCATCTTCTTGCCGGTCAGATCGTCCACCACATCGAAACTCAGGCCGAACTTGTTGGCCTCGGTCATCGTGGCCAGCATGCCGGCGATGCCCACGCGATTGGCGATGAAGTTGGGCGTGTCCTTGGCGCGCACCACGCTCTTGCCCAGGGTGCTGGTGGCAAAGGTCTCGAGCTGGTCGAGGATCTGCGCGTCGGTTGAGGGCGTGGCGATCAGCTCCACCAGCGCCATGTAGCGCGGGGGATTGAAGAAATGGATGCCGCAAAAGCGCGGACGAAGTGACTCGGGAAGCGCCTCAGACAGTTTGGTGATGGACAAGCCCGAGGTGTTGGAGGCGACGATCGCGTGCGGCGCGATGTGGGCGGCGATCTTGACGTACAGGTCCAGCTTCCAGTCCATGCGCTCGGCAATGGCCTCGATGATGAGATCGCACTCGCCCAGCAGGGCCAGGTGCTCCTCATAGTTGGCCGCCTGGATACGCGAGGCCTCCTTGGCCAAACCCAGCGGCGCGGGCTTGATCTTCTTGAGGTTGTCGATGGCCTTCAGGGCGATAGCGCTCTTGGGGCCCTTGGCGCCTGAAGACGGGGCACCGTCACCCGTCTGGGCCGGCAGGTCGAACAGCACCACCGGCACGCGCACGTTCACGAGATGGGCGGCAATCTGCGCGCCCATGACGCCGGCGCCCAGCACGGCCACCTTGCGCACATTGAATCGATTCATTGACTTGTCCTTTCGCGGTACGTGCCGCTCACTCCACGCGAATCCAGGTCTGGGTGCGGCCCAGCATCGGCGCACCGATATAGCCGCGCACCTCCAGCTTCTTGCCGCCGTCCACAGGCTTCATGCGCACCTTGTAGGTCTTGCCGTTGTTGGGGTCCAGGATCTCACCGCCCTCCCACTGCGACTTGTCGCTGTTGGGCTTGACGCCGCTGATGATGGTCATACCCGCCACCGGCTGGTCCTTGCGGGCGTCGGTGCACAGGTTGCATTTGGCATCCTGCTTGGTCGGGTCCAGCAGCTTTTCCACACGGCCCGACACCACGCCGGCGGCCTCGGTCACACGCACCAGCGACTTCTCGGATTTGGTTTCGTCGTCGATCGTCTTCCAAAGGCCCACCGGCGTGGCCTGCGCCTGCGCCGACTGCGGCACCAGGGCCGCCACGCCCACCAACATAAAGCTCAGTGCAAAGTTGTACAGGTTCTTGCCCATTTCCAAGTTCTCCTTTTCAGCAAACTTCGTGTGTCAACGCCCAGCACCACCGGCGCTTGGCTGCGGCAGGCATCAGAACAGTGCCTCGTCCATCTCCATCAGCGGCTTCACGCCCGAACGCGCCGAGCGGATCAGCATGGCCGTCTCGGGAAGCAGCTTCGCGAAATAAAAGCGCGCCGTGGCCAGCTTGGCCGCGTAGAAGGGATCGCCCGAGTCTTTCTTGTCCAGCGCCACCCGGGCCATGCGGGCAAAGAAATAGGCAAACACCAGGTGACCGCACACGCGCAGGTAATCCACCGCAGCCGCCCCCACCTCATCCGCGTTGGCAAAGCCCTTCATGCCCAGCTCGGTGGTCAGCTTGGTGACCTTGTCGCCCAGGTCGGCCAAGGGGTTCACGAACTCCTGCATGTCCTCGTTCACACCCTCTTCTTCCACGAATTCAACGATGCGCCGGCCAAAGGCCTTGAGCTTCTTGCCGTTGTCGCCCAGTACCTTGCGGCCCAGCAGATCCAGCGACTGGATGGTGTTGGTGCCCTCATAGATCATGTTGATGCGCGCATCCCGCACATACTGCTCCATGCCCCACTCGGCGATGTAGCCATGGCCGCCATACACCTGCAGGCACTCCGAAGTGGCCTTCCAGCCGTTGTCGGTAATGAAGGCCTTGATGATGGGCGTGAGCAGCGCGACCTCATCGGCGGCCGCCTTGCGCACGTCTTCGTCGGGGTGGTGCAGTTCCTGGTCGATCAAGAGCGCCGTGTGCACACACAGGGCCCGCCCGCCTTCTGCATAGGCACGCGCGGTCAGCAGCATGCGGCGCACATCGGGGTGCACGATGATGGTGTCGGCGGGCTGGTCCGGTTGCTTGGGGCCGGACAGCGAGCGCATCTGGCGGCGGTCCTTGGCATAGGCCACCGCATTCTGGTAAGACACTTCCGTCAGGCCCAGGCTTTGCATGCCCACGCCCAGACGGGCTGCGTTCATCATCACGAACATGGCGGCCAGGCCCTTGTGGGGCTGGCCCACCAGCGTGCCCACCGCGCCATCGAGCGTCATCTGGCAGGTGGCGTTGCCGTGGATGCCCATCTTGTGCTCCAGGCCGCTGCAGAAGATACCGTTGCGCGCTCCCAGGGTTCCATCGGCGTTCACCACAAACTTGGGCACCACGAACAGGCTGATGCCTTTGCTGCCCACCGGGGCGTCTGGCAAGCGTGCCAACACCAGGTGAATGATGTTGCCGGCCAGGTCGTGCTCGCCGCTGGAGATGAAGATCTTGCCGCCGGTCAGGCGGAAGGTGCCGTCCGCCTGCGGCTCGGCCTTGGTTCGCAGCAGGCCGAGGTCGGTGCCGCAATGCGGCTCGGTCAGGCACATGGTGCCGGTCCATTCGCCGCTGGTGAGCTTGGGTAGGTACATCGCCTTTTGCTCCTGCGTGCCATGCGCGTGTAGGCATTCATAAGCCCCATGCGTCAGCCCGGGGTACATCGTCCAGGCTTGGTTGGCACTGTTGAGCATCTCGTAGAAGCACTGGTTCACCGTGTGCGGCAGGCCCTGGCCGCCGAAGGCCGGGTCGCAGCTCAGCGCGGGCCAACCGCCTTCCACGTACTTGGCATAGGCCGCCTTGAAGCCCGTGGGCGGCGTCACCTCATGCGTGCCCTTGTCGAGCTTGCAGCCTTCACGGTCGCCCACCGCGTTCAAGGGCTGCAGCACCTCGGCGGCGAACTTGCCGCCTTCTTCCAGCACCGCATTGATCGTGTCTGAATCCATGTCGGCGTGCGGCGGCAGCTCCTTGAGGGCCGCCTCCACATTCAGCAGCTCGTGCATGACGAAGCGCATGTCGCGCAGCGGGGGGGTGTACGTGGCCATTTCAACGACTCCTAAGTGAATCCCATGCGGGTGATGCCTCGGTGGCCCCACCCTTGCAATACGAACCTGCGTCACGGATCGGGTGGCACACCCCTTGGCCGTGACGCGCCATCACACGCCGCTCAGTGCCTCTGTTTCAGGCAGCGGCGACCTTCTTCCGTCAAACAGGGGGCGGCAATCCGCAGGAAGCCCACCTGCGCCCGGTCCAGGGCGCCTGGGTTGCGCAGGAAGCGGGCATCGTGGTGAAGCGCCAGGATCAAGCCGTGGAGCTCGAACAGAATCTGCCCGGCGTCGGTGTCGGGCAGCAGGTGTCCGGCCTCGATCGCCAACCGAATGGCCCGCTCCAGCGCCTGGTGCCAGGCCAGAACCATGTCGGCCAGTGCATCGCGCACGGGCCCCGGTCGGTCATCGAATTCCACGGCGCCGCTGATGTAGATGCAACCGGAGTCCAACTCCACCGACACCCGCTTGACCCAACGGTCGAACAGGGCCTGAAGGCGGGGCAGGCCGCGCGCATCCCGAATCGAAGGGTAGAACACCTCCTCCTCGAACTTGGCGTGGTACTCGCGGATGACCGAGATCTGCAACTCCTCACGGGAGCCGAAGTGGGCAAAGACACCCGACTTGCTCATGCCCGTCATTTCGGCCAATGCGCCGATGGACAGCCCCTCAAGGCCGACGTGGGAAGCCAAGCCCAAGGCCGCCTCGAGAATGGCGCTGCGGGTCTGCTGACCTTTGTGCTGCGGACTGCGCTCCGGCTTGTCGGGCCGGGCCACGCGCGCAGGTGGGCTGGAGTCGCGGATATTCATGAATCCAGAAATATACGAACGGTCGTGCTATTTTGAACCATCCGGTCTCAGGCACCAACCGTTTGAGGTCACCCCTAGCAATTGGAAGGAATTTCTGGTGACGTGCGTGTGAATTCTCTGGGTCAAGCGGCTCCAATGGGGCCATGGGGTCTGTCCACTTGAGTGCGGAGCGGTCCTGGGCTACCCTCGAGGGCCAAGGGGTGGACGCATGGATGTTCTCCAATTGGATTGCTCGGGCCGACCTCAGGCCTGGATGACCGCACGCGAAGCCGCTGTGCTGTATGCCACCGACGCCGTGGCCTGGACGCTGGGCGATCCGTTTCGCGTTCTGCTGGGTGGCATGCAGCGTGCCTCGGGGCTGCAAAGCCGAATCGAACTGCATCCGATCGTGGCCGTACGCGGCGCGATTCCCTCGCGCGCCTGGCGCCAGATTCCCACGCTGAGCAACCCCAAGCTGTTTGCCCGTGACCGGCAGTTGTGTGCCTACTGCGGAGGCCACTTCCGATCGGATGACCTGACGCGCGAGCACATCGTGCCCACCTCGCGCGGCGGGCAGGACACCTGGATGAACTGCATCACGGCCTGCCGCACCTGCAACGGCCGCAAGGGCAGCCGCCTGTCAGAAGAAGCGGGCATGCACCCCTTGTTCGTGCCTTATGTGCCCAGCCTGCACGAAGACATGATCCTGCGTGGCAGGCGCATCCTGGCTGACCAGATGGAGTTCTTGCTGGCGGGGGTGCCACGCGGAAGCCGACTTCGGGACAGGGCCCATTCGGACTGAAGCCCGTTGCGGCCCAGGGCGATCGGCCCGCCGGATGGGTAGCCTACCCAAGCGATTGATGCAGTAAAAAACCCGGCCGAAGCCGGGTTCTCAAGAGCGCCGCCATGGCCCCCGGCCGAAGCCAGGGGTCATGGAGCCTTGCCTGCCTCAGGGCTTGTTGCCCGTGGGGAAGGGCCAGGCAGCCGC
>JBEAWD010000311.1:0-4380 GCA_041160585.1 Pseudomonadota bacterium
CGAAGACCACATCTGCGTCGCCGCGACGACCGGTGTCCAGCGCCTGGCCGGTGCCCAGTGCCACCACCCGCACGTCGATGCCCGAGGCCTGCTTGAAGGCCGGCAGCAGGTGGGCGAACACGCCGGACTGTTCGGTCGAGGTGGTGGAGGCCATCACGATGAAACGACCGGTCTGGGCTTGCGCACCGATGGGTGCCAAGCCAAGCCAGGCCAAGGTGGCCGTGGCCATAAGACCAACCACACTACGACGGGCGCGATGAAACGACATGAACCAGCTCCTTTGTGCTTTGGAATACGCAATGGGGCCGGATTCTTTTCAATCGTTCACGCCTTGGCGATATGTTCTGAATTGCATAAGTGGGTATTCAACCCTCAGCGGCCCAGGGCGATCGCAGCCAGTACCACCAGCGCAGTTGCGCCGGCGATCCACACCCACGTGGGCAGGTCCGCGCCGCCCCTTGCAGCGGTCGGATCCGCCGGCACGACTGAACCGGAGTCAGCGGCGCCGGGCGGCGCCGGCACCGGCTCTCCTGCCGCGGCCGCATCGGCCTGCACCCGAGCATTGAAGGCAGCGAAGAAGTCGTTGGTGATCTTGCCGGCCGCGGCATCCACCAGGCGCGAGCCCACCTGTGCGAGCTTGCCGCCCACCTGCGCCTTGGCGGCGTAGCTCAGGCGGGTACCACCCTCGGCCGGCGTCAGCTGCACCTGGGCCGAGCCCTTGCCGAAGCCGGCCATGCCGCCCTGGCCGTCGAAGTGCATGGTGTAGCGGTCAGGCGGCTGTACATCGCTGAGCGTGAGCTTGCCCTTGAATTTCGCACTCACGGGGCCGATGCGCAGTGCCAGGGTGGCGGTGAAGCCACCGTCTTCGGTCTTCTCCAGGGTTTCACAGCCCGGGATGCAGGCCTTGAGGACTTCGGGGTCGTTCAGTGAGTTCCACGTGCGCTGCTGCGAGGCAGGAATGAGCTGTTCGCCGTTGAGTTCCATGTTGTGTCAATTGCGTGGTGAGGGGGTGAATCGATGACGCGGGGCCAAGATCAGCGCCCGCTCCAGGTCTTGAAGACTGCTCAAGTTGTGCATGGGCAGCAGGTGGTCCACATGGGGGAGCAGGGCCTTGACGCCGGCGGCGCGCGGCTCGAATCCATCGAAGCGCAGCAGGGGATTGAGCCAGACCAGTTGCGTCGTCATGCGCGACAGGTGTGCCGCCGAGGACGCCAATTCTCCCGCACCTTCGCGGTCGAGTCCGTCGGTGATCAAGAGCACGGCTGCTCGCGCGCCCAGCACCCGTCGCGCCCACTCCCGATTGAATTGCGCAAGGCATTGGGCGATGCGCGTGCCGCCCTTCCAGTCCTGTACCTGTGCCGCGGCTTCGTCCAGGGCCCTGTCAGGGTCGCGGTCGCGAAGCGCACGTGTGATGGGGGTCAACCGCGTGCCGAAGGTAAACACCTGCATACGCCTGTGGCGTTGCCGCAGGCCGTGCAGGTAATGCAGCATCAGCCGCGCATAGCGGTCCATCGAACCAGAAATGTCCAGCAGTACCACGATGGGGGGTATCACCCGTCGCGGCCTCGAGTAGCGGGGCAAAAGGGTGTCGGGCTGCCGCGCGGCCTGGCGCATGGTGGTGGCGAGGTTCAGGCGGCCATGGCGTGCCGGCTCAAGCCGGCGGCTGCGGATGCGTTGCACGGGTGGTGGCAGCTGGGTCGCGATGCGCTGGGCCCAGGCGAATTCGTGCGACGTCATCGACTCGAAGTCTGCCGCATAGAGCCGCTCACGGTCGGAGTGGCTGATGACGAAGTCCAGGTTGAAGTCGTGTGGCTGCTCGCTCTCCTTGGGGCGTGCACGCTTGGGCTCCAGGGGCCGTTGCGCGGCCAGCGCCTCGGCCATCCGGTTGTTGCGCTTGGGTTGGGTCTTCTCGCCGCGGCCTTGGATCTTGGGCAGCATCATGTGCATCATGCGCTCGGCCAGCTTCGGGTCGCGCCAGAAGACCTCGAAGGCGGCATCGAATAGGGGTTGCTGGTCGTTGGAGCGAAGCATCACCGCGCTGAGTGCGGCGTGGACATCGTCCCGCCTGTCCAGGCCCACGGCCTCGATGGCCTGAATGGCTGCCAAGGTTCGATCGGGCCCCACTGGCAATCCCGCTTTGCGCAGGATGCGGGTGAAGTGGGCGAGGTTGAAGGCGAAGTGGCCCATCAGAGCAAGACGGCTCAGTCGCCGTCGATGATCTCCAAGGCCTTGAGCTCGTCGATCAGGCGTCCAACCTCGGCCCCCTGTAGGCGCGCCACGTCGTCCTGGTACTTCAAGAGGACGCCCAGGGTGTCGTGCACGCTGTCGGGGTCCAGTCGCATGGCATCTAGCGCCACCAGGGCATTGGTCCAGTCGATCGTCTCGGCCACTCCTGGAGCTTTGAACAGGTCAAGCCGTCTCATGCGCTGCACGAAGGCCACCACTTGCCTGGACAGCGACTCGCCGGCCTGCGGGGCTTTGGCCCGCAGAATGGCCAGTTCCTGCTGCTCGTCGGGGAAGCCGACCCACTGATACAGGCAGCGGCGCTTGAGCGCGTCGTGCACCTCGCGCGTGCGGTTGCTCGTGATGAATGTGATGGGTGGGTGCTCGGCACGCACGACCCCATACTCGGGGATCGTGAGCTGGTTCTCAGCCAGCAGCTCGAGCAGGAAGGCGTCGAAGGGCTCGTCAGCGCGGTCGAGTTCGTCGATCAGCAGCACCGGCCGTACGCTTTGAGTCAGTGCCTGCAGCAGTGGGCGTTCGATCAGCAGTTCGCGCCGATACAGGCTGCGAGCCAGCACATCGCGATCGGCGACCGAATCCCTGGCGGCGTCCGATGCAATGTGCTGGCCGTCGGGGCCTGATGGAGGCGGTGCCATACGGGTGGCCGCCTCGACCAGCCGTATCTCCAGCATCTGCCGTGCCACGTTCCACTCATAGGCCGCCTGTGAAAGGTCCAACCCCTCGTAGCACTGCAGCCGGATGAGCGGCGCGCCAAGGGCGCGTGCCAAGACCTTGGCCAGCTCGGTTTTGCCCACGCCGGGTTCCCCCTCAAGGAACAGCGGCCGTTGCAGGGCAAGAGCCAAGTGCACGGAAGTGGCCAGGCGGCGGCTGCCTACATATCCCTGCGCCTGCAACAGCGCCAGGACCTCATCGACGGATTGGGGTTGCATGAAGCCAGATTTTTGGTTCGAAAGGTGGTCGTTAGGGCAAGGCGGTCACGGAGAGCGACTGCAACTGCCGCACGCCACGGCTCCCACGCGCGTCATCGGGCGCCACCAGCATCAAGGGTCCGCGGTGCGGGGCCAGGGCCGCGCCATCCGGGCCTTGCCACACCACCAGGGGTACACGTCGGCCGAAGCGCGGGTCCACCTCGGCCAAGCCAAAGGCGGCGACATAGCCGTCAATCGATCGGGCTGCCAACACGCGGCGCGACACG
Organism: Pseudomonadota bacterium; assembly: GCA_041160585.1. GTDB lineage: Bacteria > Pseudomonadota > Gammaproteobacteria > Burkholderiales > Burkholderiaceae_C > RFTU01. Next base: position 3,440 of record JBEAWD010000311.1, read on the forward strand.
AATCCGCCGCCCAGGTTGTCAGCCAGGTTTAGGCCTGCAGCCTTGAGCACCTCCGTGATCGGCGTGCCGCGCCAACGCTCTACCGTACCGCTGCGTACTGTGACTTCGGCTTCCACCTGCGGCAACGACTGAAGTTGCGTAAGGCTGAAGGCCTTGGGCGCCGACACATCAATCGAGACCTGCAGTTCTGGCTGTGCCTGGACCAGCGCTGGGTACAGCACCGCCGCTGCCGCGAACAGCGCCGGCAGCAGCCACCGTAGATTGATCGCCCTCACCCTCGAATGCTCCTGAAGTGAAAACCGGCGCACTTCGGCGCCGGCTGTGGTGCTCATGAATCCGCCGGTGATAGCCGCCAGTGCGGACACGGCGGCCAATCTGCCGAGGCTGTACAGGCCTGTCGACCCACTAGGCCCCTGCAGTAGCCGGACGTCAACGCCCAGAGGAGGCCGTCACGGCCCGTGCGGCCATCACGCTGATCATCGCGGCACGGTACTGCGCGCTGCCATGCAAATCGGCGTTGATGCCCTCGGAGGATACCTTCACTGCCTTGGCGGCATCCGGCGTGAACGATGCCTGCAGCGCCTGCTCGATGGCCGTGGCGCGGAACACATGGCTCTTGGCACCCGTGACGGCCAGGCGCACGCCGTGGGCTGATTGACTCAGGAACACGCCTACCATCGCAAAGCGCGAGGCTTGCTGCTTGTACTTCACATAGGCTGCGCGCTGCGGTATGGGAAAGTGCACCGCCACGATCAACTCGCCAGGCTGAAGCGCAGTCTCGTACAGGCCGGTGAAGAAGGTGTCACCGGCAATCGTGCGCCGGTCGGTTTGGATGGTGGCACCCAGCCCCAAGACCGCCGCAGGGTAGCAGGCTGCGGGGTCGGCGTGGGCGATGGAGCCCCCGATAGTGCCCATGTTGCGCACCATCTGGTCACCGATGC
>JBEAWD010000003.1:0-3790 GCA_041160585.1 Pseudomonadota bacterium
GCAAGCGGCTGGATGCCCAGGGTCGGCGTGAACTGACCGCGGCGGACTATGTGTTCAGTTACAAGCGTTTTGCCGACCCGGTGAACAAGAGCCCGGTGTGGGGCGGCATGCTGGACACGGGCTATGTGGGCCTGGAAGCGCTGCGCAAGCGAGCGCTGGAAACCAAGAAGCCCTTTGACTACGACACCGAGATCGAGGGCATCCGCGCGCTGGACCGCTACACCATCCAGTTCAAGACTTACAAGCCGCGGCCCACGCTGATCGAGACCTTCGCCACTGGTGACCTCTTCGGCGCCCTGGCACGGGAAGTGGTCGAGCACTACGGCGACAAGATCATGGCCCACCCCGTGGGAACCGGCCCCTTCAAGCTGGTGCAGTGGCGGCGATCGAGCTTCATCGCGCTGGAGCGCAATCCGCAGTACCGGGACGTGTTCTATGACTTCGAGCCCGCGGCCGACGATGCTGCAGGGCAGGCCCTGCTGGCCAAATTCAAGGGCCGCCGCTTGCCGATGGTTGACCGGGTGGAGGTGAGCATCATCGAGGAGACGCAGCCGCGTTGGCTGGCCTTTCTGAATGGTCAATTGGACTGGCTGACGGTGCCCGGTGAATTCGTGAGCCAGGCCATGCCCAACGGCAAGCTCGCGCCCAACCTGGCCAAGAAGGGCATCCAGGGCATGCGCTCGCTGAATTCCGATTCAGCCTACCTGTACTTCAACATGGAAGACCCGGTGGTGGGCGGCTACACCCCCGATCGCGTGGCCCTGCGCCGCGCCATCAGCCTGGCCATGGACGTGGACCGCGAAATCCGTCTGATCCGACGAGGGCAGGCCATTCCTGCGCAGTCCGCCCTGGTGCCCAACACCACGGGCTACGACCCGCAGTACAAGAGCGAAATGAGCGCCTACGACCCGGCGCGGGCCAAGGCGCTGCTGGACCTCTACGGCTACGTGGACAAGAACGGCGATGGCTGGCGCGACCAACCCGATGGCAAGCCGCTGGTGCTGAAGATGTCCACGCAACCCGATCAGCTGTCGCGCCAGTTCAACGAGCTGAACAAGCGCAACTTCGAGGCCGTGGGCATTCAGGTGGAATTCGCGGTGTCCAAGTGGCCCGAGCAGTTGAAGGCCGCGCGCGCAGGCAAGCTGCAGATGTGGATGCTGGGCGGCTCAGCTGCCGCGCCCGATGGCCAGCAGTCCCTGGCGCGTTTCTACAGCCCGCAGTTCGGTGCCCAGAACTTTGCGCGCTTCAAGAATGAGGAGTTCGACCGCTTGTATGAGCGCATGGGTGAGATCCCCGATGGCCCTGAGCGTGACGCGCTGTTCCTGCAGGCCAAGAACATCGGCATGGCCTACATGCCCTACAAGTTTCTGGTGCACCGTATCTCCAGCGACCTCACCCAGCCCTGGTTGAAGGGGTTCCGGCGCACGCAGTTCTGGCAGGACTGGTGGCACCGCGTGGACATCGAGCCACGGGCGGCTTCGGGCGGGTGAGCATGGTCAAGCGGCGCGGCTTCATCGCGTCGGCGGCGCGCCTGTGGGGCCTGGGCGCTGTCGTGCCCGTTGGGTCAGCAGCAGCAGTGGGCGGGCCGGCACCTTCGGCCACCCGAGCCGAAAAGGTGTTGCGCATCGCCTTTCCCGCGCCGGAGAGCACCTTCGATCCGCCTTCAACCAACAGCGATTTCTATTCCTCCACGATCCTGTCGCAGATCCTGGAAGCGCCGCTGACCTACGACTACCTGGCGCGCCCTGTGCAGCTGGTGCCGAACACCGCCGAGGCCCTGCCCCGAATCGAAGAGGGCGGCCGGCGCATCACCTTGCGCATCAAGCCCGGCATCTTTTTCGCCGATGACCCGGCCTTCAAGGGGAGCCCGCGTCTGAACGCCCAGGGCCGGCGCGAACTCACCGCTGAAGACTACGTGTATGCGATCAAGCGCTTCTACGACCCGCGCTACGCCTCCAGCGATCTCTATCTGTTTGAAGCCGCCAAGCTGCTGGGCTTGAGCGAGCTGCGTCAGCAGGCACTGCAGCAGAAGAAGCCCTTCAACTACGACGCCCCGGTCGAGGGCGTGCGGGCCCTGGACCGCTACACCCTGCAACTGCGCATGGCCGACCCGGACCCGCGCTGGCACTTCAACCTGGCCATGCCGGCCATCACCGGTGCGGTGGCGCGAGAGGTGGTGGAGCACTACGGCAAGGACATCGGCGCGCACCCGGTGGGCACCGGGCCGTTCCGGCTGGCGCAGTGGCGGCGCGCCTCGCGCATCGTGTTGGAGCGCTCGCCCGACTACCGGCGGCGCGTCTATGAGGGGCAGCCGGCCGATGAGCCGATCGCGCAGGCGATCGCGCAGCAGCTGCAGGGGCGTGCGCTTCCCCTGGTGGACCGTATCGAGGTGGACATCGTGGAGGAAGCGCAGCCCCGGTGGTTGTCCTTCCTGCAGGGTGACTTCGACTGGATGGCGGTGCCGCCGGCCTTCGCGCCCTTGGCCGTGCCCGGTGGGCAACTTGCACCCTTCCTGCGCAAGCGAGGGGTGCAGCTGCAGACCCATCTGCAGGCGGTGATGGCCATGCACTACTTCGCGATGGAAGACCCGGTGGTGGGCGGCTACACCGCGGAGAAGGTGGCCCTGCGGCGCGCAATTTCACTGGCCTATGACGAGCCAGCCGACATCCGCCTGCTTCGCCATGGCATGGCCATTCCGGCGCAGTCCACGATTGCGCCGCACACCTTCGGCTATGAAGAGGACTACCGAAGCGAGATGTCGGTGTACGACCCCGCGCGTGCCAAGGCCTTGCTGGACATCTATGGTTATCTGGACCGCGATGGTGATGGTTGGCGGGAAAGCCCGACTGGGCATCCGCTGGTGCTGCGCATCGCATCCCTGGCCTCGCAAGAGGATCGCGCGGCCAATGAACTGTGGAAACGTTCGCTCAATGCGGTGGGCCTGAAGGTCGTCTTCGAGGTGTCCACCTGGCCCGAACTGCTGAAGAAGACGCGTACCGGGGGCCTGCAGATCTGGGGCTTTCGCTGGAGCGCGCAGTCGCCCGACGGGGGCTTCTACCTCTCGATCGCCTATGGGCCCAACGCGGGTGATGCCAACGACCCGCGATTTGCGCTGCCCGCCTTCGACCGGCTCTATGAGCAGCAGCGGCGGCTGCCCGATGGACCCGAGCGCATGGCCCTGATGCGCCAGGCCAAGAATCTGCTGGTCGCCTACATGCCCTACAAGGCGCATCGGCACGACATCGTGGCCACGCTGCTGCAGCCCTGGTTGAAGCACTACTGGACGCACCCCTTCATGCGCGACGCCTGGCAGTATCTGGACTCGGAGCGCTGACCGCCCTCCCAGGCCCCTGACCAAACGGAGTTGACCGATGGCCTTGCCCGCCGTGCTGTATCCCAGTCTGCCCCAGCCGCAGATCCTGCGCTACACCGAATGGCTCAAGACGAACCGCGGCTTGTCGTTCGGCACTTACGAGGCGCTGTGGCGCTGGTCGGTGAGCGATCTCGAAGGCTTCTGGTCGTCGATCTGGTCGTACTTCGAAGTGGAATCGGATGCGCCGCCCTTGAAGGTGTTGGCACATGAGGCGATGCCCGGTGCTCAGTGGTTCACCGGCGTGAAGCTGAACTTCACGCAGCAAGTGCTGCGGCACTCGGGTGCCGCCACGGCCGCAGGGCACCCGGCCTTGGTGTATTCCGATGAACAGATGCTGGCGCATGCCAACACGAGCGGCCGCGTGAGGGTCCTGCGCTGGGATGAGCTGCAGCATCAGGTGGCGGCCGTGGCCACGCA
>JBEAWD010000024.1:0-5425 GCA_041160585.1 Pseudomonadota bacterium
ACTCTCAAGGAGATGTGATGAAGCTTCGTCCGTTGCACGACCGCGTGGTCGTCAAGCGCCTGGAAAACGAAACCAAGACCGCCTCGGGCATCGTCATCCCCGACAACGCCGCCGAGAAGCCCGACCAGGGCGAGGTGCTGGCCGTGGGTCCCGGCAAGCGCAACGACAAGGGTGAGTTTGTCACCCCGAACGTGGCCGTCGGCGACCGCGTGCTCTTCGGCAAGTACTCCGGCCAGACCGTCAAGGTCGATGGCGAGGAACTGCTGGTGATGCGCGAGGAAGACCTCTTCGCGGTCATCGAAAAGTAATTCGGAATTCAACAGATACCTGGAGTTAACGAAAAATGGCAGCAAAAGACGTAGTCTTCGGCTCTGACGCTCGTCACCGCATGGTCGAGGGCGTCAACATCCTGGCCAACGCCGTCAAGGTCACCCTGGGCCCCAAGGGCCGCAACGTGGTGCTCGAGCGCAGCTTCGGCGCCCCCACCGTCACCAAGGACGGTGTCTCGGTGGCCAAGGAAATCGAGCTCAAGGACAAGCTGCAGAACATGGGCGCGCAGATGGTCAAGGAAGTGGCTTCCAAGACCAGCGACAACGCCGGTGACGGCACCACCACCGCCACCGTGCTGGCCCAGGCCATCGTGCGCGAAGGCATGAAGTACGTGGCCGCCGGCATGAACCCGATGGACCTCAAGCGTGGCATCGACAAGGCCGTGCACGCCCTGGTCGACCAGCTGAAGAAGGCCTCCAAGGCCACCACCACCTCCAAGGAAATCGCCCAGGTGGGCGCCATCTCCGCCAACTCCGACGCCTCGATCGGCGACATCATCGCCAACGCGATGGACAAGGTGGGCAAGGAAGGCGTGATCACCGTGGAAGACGGCAAGAGCCTGGACAACGAGCTCGATGTCGTGGAAGGCATGCAGTTCGACCGCGGCTACCTGTCGCCCTACTTCATCAACAACCCCGAGAAGCAGGCTGCCCTGCTGGACAACCCCTTCGTGCTGCTGTTCGACAAGAAGATCAGCAACATCCGCGACCTGCTGCCCACGCTGGAGCAGGTGGCCAAGGCCGGGCGTCCGCTGCTGATCATCGCTGAGGAAGTCGAGGGCGAAGCCCTGGCGACCCTGGTGGTCAACACCATCCGCGGCATCCTGAAGGTTGTGGCCGTGAAGGCCCCGGGCTTCGGCGACCGTCGCAAGGCCATGCTGGAAGACATCGCCATCCTGACCGGCGGCAAGGTCATCGCTGAAGAAGTGGGCCTGACGCTGGAGAAGGTGACGCTGGCCGACCTGGGCCAAGCCAAGCGCGTGGAAGTGGGCAAGGAAAACACCACGATCATCGACGGCGCCGGTGCCGCTGGCGACATCGAAGCCCGCGTCAAGCAGATCCGCATCCAGATCGAAGAAGCCACCAGCGACTACGACCGCGAGAAGCTGCAAGAGCGCGTGGCCAAGCTGGCCGGCGGTGTGGCCGTGATCAAGGTGGGCGCCGCCACCGAAGTGGAAATGAAGGAAAAGAAGGCCCGCGTGGAAGACGCTCTGCACGCCACGCGTGCAGCCGTCGAGGAAGGCATCGTCGCCGGTGGCGGCGTGGCCCTGCTGCGTGCCCGCCAGAACGCCGGCACGATCAAGGGCGACAACGCCGACCAGGACGCCGGCATCAAGCTGGTGCTCAAGGCTGTTGAAGCCCCGCTGCGCGAGATCGTCTACAACGCCGGTGGCGAGCCGAGCGTGGTGGTCAACGCCGTGTTGGCCGGCAAGGGCAACTACGGCTTCAACGCCGCCAACGACACCTACGGCGACATGATCGAGATGGGCATTCTGGACCCCACCAAGGTCACCCGCACCGCTCTGCAGAACGCAGCCTCCGTGGCTTCGCTGATGCTGACGACCGAGTGCATGGTCGCTGAGGCCCCGAAGGACGAAGCCCCCGCCGGCATGCCCGGTGGCATGGGCGGCATGGGTGGCATGGGCGGCATGGACATGTAAGTCCCCGCCCCCGTCGGCACCCAAGCCCCGCGAGCGATCGCGGGGCTTTTTTTATGCCCGTGCCAGGCCCGCGATGAGCTCGGCCACGCGTTGGGGTTGCTCGTGCACGATCCAGTGCGATGCGTGGGGCACGGTGATCAACTCGAGTTGGGGCACCCACTGGCCCAGGCCCTCCAGCAGCCCGGGTAGCAGGGCCTTGTCGGCCAAACCCCACAGCACCGTGGTGGGTACATTCACGGTCACGTCTTCAGGCTGGAACACCACCCGGTGGATGGGCGAGTCCGGGCCGGTGGGCGGCCTCAGGGGTGAAGCCCGGTAGTAATTGAGGCCACCGGTCAGGCCGACGCGCCACACCTCGCGGTAACGCTCACGCAAGCCTTCGGTGAGCCAGGCACCGCCGGGGCTGCCGGGATCTACGGCCCCCATCTGGCCAAAGAAGGGCCACAGGCGCCGGAAGTCGTCTTCGGCCAGCAGCGCCTCGGCGTCAGGCCGGCACAGGAAGTTCATGTAGGCACTGGCCGCCTGCTGCTGTGGATTTGACAGCAATTCCCGCAAGAAAGCCGCAGGATGTGGTGCGTTGACGATCAAAAGGCGCTTGATGAGGTCAGGTCGCTGCGCCACGAGGTTCCAGGCCAAGGCGCCACCCCAGTCGTGTGCCACCAACAGGTCCAAGGGCGCGCCCAGTTGTTCGATCAGCGCCACCAGATCACCCACCGGATGCCGGGGGCGGTAGGCCTTGGGGTCGGTTGGCGAGGAAGAATCAGCGAATCCGCGCAAATTGGGCGCAGTAGCCTGCACGATGCCATCCAATCGATGCAGGATGTCGTCCCACACAAAAGCCGCCTCGGGAAATCCGTGCAGCAGCAGGGCGCGGGGCCGGCCGTCGGCAGCTTGGTTCTGACGGAGGGTCAGGCGGATACCGCCGGGCAAGTCAGCCGCGCCGTGGCGCACGCTGGCCAGTTGGATCGGCGGCACAGCAGAGTGGCCTGGCGAATGCGCCTTCGGAGGCGACGGATTTGTTCGCAAAAAATTCGACTCCGACCCCATTTTTCACTTCCAGCCGTGCAGGGTTTGGGCGAGGTCGGCCACGCCGGACTTCTTGAGCGCGGAAAACAGCACGACACCGACGTCGGACTCCTCGGTGGCGTAGCTGCCCAAGGCCTCGGTGGCGGCGGCCAGGGCGGCTTGGGCTTCCTTGCGGTTGAGCTTGTCGGCCTTGGTCAGCACCACCAGCAGCTTGACCTGGCCGCACCCCACGCGCGGGGCGATGAAGTCCAGCAGGCGCTGGTCGAGCGGGGTGAAGCCCAGGCGCGAGTCGACCATCAGCACCACCCCGGCCAGGCTGCGGCGCAGCTCCAGGTAGTCGGCCATCACCTTCTGCCAGCGCAACTTGGCGTCGCGCTCGACGGCCGCGTAGCCGTAGCCAGGCAGGTCGGCCCACAAGGCATTGGGCTCGTCCTTGGGCCCCACCGCGAAGAGGTTGATGTGCTGTGTACGGCCGGGGGTCTTGGACGCGAAGGCCAGGCGCTTTTGCTGCGCCAGCGTGTTGATGGCGGTGGATTTGCCGGCGTTGGAGCGGCCCACGAAGGCGATTTCGGCCAGGTCGGTGGACGGCAGTTGGTCCAAGCGGCTGGCGGTGGTGAGAAAGCGCGCGGTGTGGGCCCAGCCCAGGGCCTGCACGGCGGTGGGGGCCGCGGGGGCCTCTTCTATCGTGCTGGATTCAGGCGGATGGGGTTCAGATGTCATGGAACATTGTAAAATGCGCGGTTTGGTCGTAACTGGTAGATAGAACGCCGCTATGAAGGCTCCGAACACACTCATGACCGCAATGAACGCAGGCCTGCGCATGATCGCCCCGCTCGCAAGCGTTGGCGTTGCCGCTCTATTCAGCGTAGGCACCGCCCTGGCGGCCACGCCTGCAGCCACCCGCGCGCCCGATTTGGCCAAGGGCCAGGCCGCGGCAGCCGTGTGCGTGGCCTGCCACACCGCCGACGGTTCGCGCGGCAGCCCGGCCAACCCGATCCTGGCGGGCCAGCACCCCGAGTACTTGGTCAAGCAGCTGCAGGAATTCAAGTCCGGCAAGCGCAAGAACGCCATCATGGCCGGCTTCGCCGCCACACTCAGCGACGACGACATGCGCAACGTGGCCGCGTTCTACGCCAGCAAGCAGGCCAAGCCGGGCGCCGCCAAGGACAAAGACCTGGCGGCCCTGGGCGAGAAGATCTACCGCGGCGGCATCGGTGACCGCAACATCCCGGCCTGTGCCGGTTGCCACAGCCCCAGCGGTGCCGGCATCCCCTCCCAATACCCGCGCGTGGGTGGCCAGCACGGCGACTACACCGAAGCGCAGTTGGTGGCTTTCCGCAGCGGCGCACGCGGCAACAGCACGCAGATGATGCAGATTGCAGCCAAGATGAACGACCGCGAGATCAAGGCGGTGTCGGACTACATCGCCGGCCTGCGCTGAGCCCTGGGGCTGGGGGCCCCGAGCCCCTGAGCGATCAAGCCCTGAGAATCAGGCCGGTCATCGACCGGCCTTTTTCGTTGGCGCGGCCACTCCTCCCGGATAATCGGCCGCGACATGAGCAGCACCCCACACACCGGCGGACTTGAGGTCCGCAGCCGATCGGTCTTCGTCCAGGAGGCCGTTGAGCTGCTGTCCTCGATGCGCTTTGCGATTTCGCTGCTGTCGGTGATCTGCATCGCCTCGGTGATCGGCACCGTGGTCAAGCAAGGCGAGCCGCTGAACAACTACGTCAACCAGTTCGGGCCGTTTTGGGCCGAGCTGTTCGGCCAGGTGAACCTGTACACCGTCTACAGCGCCTGGTGGTTCCTGCTGATCCTGGCCTTCCTGGTGACCTCGACCACGCTGTGCATCGTGCGCAACGCGCCCAAGATCATGGCCGAGCTGCGCACCTACAAGGAACACATCCGCGAGCAGTCGCTGCAGGCCTTCCACCACAAGGCGCAGGGCACGGTGACAGAAACACCCCAGGCCGCCTACGAGCGCGTGGCCGCGCTGCTGGTGGCCCAGGGCTGGCGCGCCAAGGCGCAGGTGCGATCGCCCGAGCCCGGCTCCAAGGCCCAGGCCGGCACCATGATCGCCGCGCGCAAGGGTATGGCCAACAAGCTGGGCTACCTGGCCGCGCACTCGTCGATCGTGCTGATCTGCGTGGGGGGCCTGAGCGACGGTGACCTGATGGTGCGCCTGCAAATGGCGCTGCAGGGCAAGAGCGTGTTCTCCGGCGGCGGCTTGATCACCGAAGTGCCGCCAGAGCATCGACTGCCCGAAGGCAGCCTGACCTACCGCGGCAATGTGCTGGTGCCCGAAGGCGGGCGCCAGGGCGTGGCCCTGTTGAACATGCCCGGCGGCGTGGTGTTGCAGGACCTGCCCTTCGACATCGAACTCAAGAAGTTCATCGTCGAGTACTACGA
>JBEAWD010000052.1:0-5182 GCA_041160585.1 Pseudomonadota bacterium
CGATTTCGTCGATGAGGCCGTCCAGCCGAAGCGCTGAGGGCGCACGCAGGGTGGCCACGTAATCGAATTCGCCGCTGACGGTGCACAACTGCCGCACCTCCGGCATGCGCTGCAGGCGCAACTCAAGGCTTCGCCCGCCCCGTGGATGCACCGCGATGTGCACGAAGGCCTGAAGCGAAGCGTCCTGTTCATCCTGCCCCAGGCGCACCGTGTAGCCCAGGACCACCCGGTCGCGTTCGAGCCGAGACAGTCGGGCCAACACCGTGGTGCGGGCCACGCCCAACTGCCGCGCCAGATCGGCTGTGCTTTGGCGGGCGTCCGTCTGCAGCAGGCTCAGCAGCGCACGGTCGATTTCGTCCCGGGGGCCATGCATGGCCGCCGGGGCCTGGGGGCGGGTACGGTGTTTGGGTGAGGCCATGGCGTGGGTCTGGTGGTTTCGGAGGTATACGAATCGTCATTCAATTGATTGAATTCGTCAATTAAATGCGATGTATTGACGATTTGAGGCTATCTTGTGACGGTGATCCTTCCTACAGTCGAGTGCGGTTCCATTTGTTTGACTTCCCAGGATTCCGGCCATGAACACCATCTTGCTGGGCGCCGGCCACATTGGCCAAACCATCGCGCGCCACCTCCACGCTTGCAGCGACTACACCTTGACCGTGGCCGATCGGAGTGCGGCCGCCTTGGATCCCTTGGCGGCGCTGGGCATGAAGACCGTGGTGATGGCTGGTGACGCTGCCCAAGCGCCACACGCCCTGGTGAGCCTGCTGCAAGGGCAGGAGGTGGTGGTCAACGCACTGCCCTATGACCAGGCCTGTGCGGTGGCGCAAGCGGCGCGCGATGCGGGCTGCCACTACTTCGATCTGACCGAGGATGTGGCCGCCACGCGCCGCATCCGCGAACTGGCCGATGGGGCCGCCACCGCCTTCATGCCCCAGTGCGGTCTGGCCCCCGGCTTCGTGGGCATCGTGGCCCACCATCTGGCCCAAGGCTTCGATGAAATCTTCGACCTGAAGATGCGCGTCGGCGCCCTGCCGGCCTTTCCCACCAACGCGCTGAAGTACAACCTGACCTGGAGCGTGGACGGCCTGATCAACGAGTACTGCCATCCTTGCGAGGCCATCCGCGACGGGCATCGATTGGAGGTGCTGCCACTGGAAGGCTTGGAGCACTTCAGCCTGGACGGCACCGAGTACGAGGCTTTCAACACCAGCGGCGGCCTGGGTACGCTTTGCGAAACACTGGCCGGCAAGGCGCGCAACCTGGATTACAAGTCGGTGCGGTATCCCGGCCACCGGCAACTCATCAAGGTCTTGCTGGATGACCTTTGCCTCAAACACGACGTGGACACGCTCAAGGCCATTCTCAAGCGCGCCGTGCCCACCACCATGCAGGACGTGGTGCTGGTGTTCGTCACCGCCAGCGGCATGGAGAAGGGCCGCTTCGTGGAGCGCGTGTTCACCCGCAAGGTCTTCGCGGACCGCCACGCTGCCACGCCACTGTCGGCCATCCAGATCACCACGGCTGCCGGCCTTTGTGCGGTGCTGGACCTGTTTCGGCAAGGCCATCTGCCGCAACGGGGCTTCATTGCCCAGGAGCGCGTGGGCCTGGAAGAATTCCTGTCCAATCGATTCGGCCGCGCCTACGAGGAACTTCGGCCCGTGACCTCCATCAGCTGACACCATGAAACCTCAGGAAGAAATTCGCGCCGTCTGGCAGGAACTGGGGCTGGCCCAGTCCCTGTTGACGGGTGGCATGCTGCAAACCCGCAGCCCGATCGATGGCCGCGAGCTGGCTTCAGTGGCCACAACGGGGCTGTCCGACATGGACGGTGTCTTGGCCCGCAGCCACGGGGCCTTTGCACGCTGGCGTGAGGTGCCCGCCCCACAACGCGGTGAGCTGGTTCGGCGTTTCGGCCAGTTGCTGCGTCAACACAAGACGGCACTGGGCCGTGTGGTGAGCCTGGAGGTGGGCAAGATCACGAGCGAGGGCCTGGGCGAGGTGCAGGAGATGATCGACATCGCCGACTTTGCCGTCGGCCTGTCGCGCCAGTTGCACGGCCTGACCATCGCCTCCGAGCGGCCCGAGCACCGCATGATGGAGCAGTGGCATCCGCTGGGTGTCGTGGGCGTGATCACCGCCTTCAACTTTCCCGTGGCGGTGTGGGCCTGGAACGCGGCGCTGGCCCTGGTGTGCGGCAACACCGTGGTGTGGAAGCCCTCGGAGAAGGCGCCGCTGTGCGCCTTGGCGGTACAGGGTCTTTGGCTGCGTTGCATCGATGAGTTCGCCGCCGAACAGGGCAGCGACGAGTCGTATCGCGAGATGCTGCGCGACCTGTGTCTGTGGGTTCAGGGAGATGCCGACATCGGCGCGGCCTTGGCCCGCGATCCACGGGTCGCCCTGGTGTCGGCCACCGGCAGCACGCGAATGGGCCGTGCCGTGGCGCCGGTGGTGGCGCAGCGCTTCGGCCGCTGCCTGCTGGAGCTGGGCGGCAACAACGCCGTGGTGGTCACCGAAAGTGCTGACCTGGACCTGGCGGTTCGCGGCATCGTGTTCGGTGCGGTTGGCACCGCCGGTCAGCGTTGCACCACCACGCGGCGCCTGCTCGTGCATGCGTCCCGTCACGAAGAACTGGTGCAGCGCTTGTTGAAGGCCTATGCCACCCTGCGCATCGGAGACCCGCGTGAGCCGGGTGTGCTGATGGGTCCGTTGATCGACGGTTCGGCGGCTCAGGCCATGGAGCGCGCCCTGACCGAGGCTCGCAAACAGGGCGGGACGCTGCTGTGCGGTGGCATGCGCTTGGGCGAGACCGGCGCCCCGCAAGCGCCAGCCCCGGCGTCGAGCCCGGTGCCCGAAGGCGGTACTTATATGAGCCCGGCCATCGTCGACATGCCGGCCCAAACCGCCATCGTCTGCGAGGAGACTTTTGCGCCCATCCTCTATGTGATGAAGTGGCGCACGCTGGATGAAGCCATCGCCTTGCACAACGCTGTGCCGCAGGGCCTGTCTTCGGCCATCTTCACCCGTGATCTGATCGAGGCCGAGGTGTTCCTCAGCGCCAGTGGGTCGGATTGCGGCATCGCCAACGTCAACCTCGGCACCTCGGGCGCCGAGATCGGTGGCGCCTTTGGGGGCGACAAGGACACTGGCGGCGGACGCGAATCGGGATCCGACGCTTGGCGCCAGTACATGCGGCGCGCCACCAACACCATCAACCGCGGTCGAACCCTGCCACTGGCTCAGGGCGTGAGCTTCGAGGTGTAGCCTCCGGCGCGGTCAGATCACCAGGATCGGTGGCGGCTCGAGCAGGCGGGCCAGCACCGAGCGCAATGCCTGTGGCGGCTGTGCGCCTGCATCCGGCACATCGGCCCGCAAGGCCATGGGATGAAGGTAGCGCTGCCCGCTGGGCAGCACATGCAGGTTCACGCCCAGCAGTTCAAGGCGGTCGCGCGGCTGAACCTGGCCCGCATTGGTCTGCATACCGGCACCGTCCACGACCGTCACCGAGCTGCGTCCGATCACTTCCACCGACCGCCCGATCTCGATGAGCAGGGCCGTGTCTTCATCCACGCCGATGCCCAGAAGGTCAGGCCGCAAGGCCAAGGCCGACAGCAGGCGCGACAGCCGCCGGCGTTGGGAAAAATGCTGGTCCACCATGGCCTGCGGCAGGAAGTTCAGGCCCAGGTCCAGCGACACCACGTCCTTCTGCGGCGCCAGCACAGCAGGGCCATAGGCAATCATCGCGCGCGACATGGCCGCGGCACCCGCGCTGGTGCCGGCCAGGCAGATGCCGCGTTCGCGAACCGCGCGGTGCAGCGCTTGCATGGCCGGTGTGGACCACAACTTGCCCATCAGGCGGGTCTGGTCGCCGCCTGTGATGAAGACACCATCGGCCTGGCCAAGCTCGTCCAGCAGCTGGGGGTTCATGGCATCGGCTGCGTCTACCAGGTGCAGGAATTGCAGGTCTTGCGCCCCCAGTGCCTTCATCGCCGCCGCGTAGGCTTGCTCGGCGCCGGTGGGGTCGTTGGTGGCGCCCGTGATGAAGCGAAGCCGTGCACGCGGCCCGCCGGACAAGTCGATGAAGCGCCGCAGGATGTCGGGTTCATCCACGCGGCCTTCGGCACCGCCGATGACCATCAGGCGCCCCGCGGGTGCGCCATCGGGCAGGGTGCGCGACTCTCGCGGCGGTGGCGCGGGCGGCGGCCCCAGGGCGCAAGCCGAAAGCAGGCCCAGCCCTGCCACACCACCCAGGGCCTGCAGCACGCGCCGACGAGTGTCTCGTGTGGGCTTCAGGTCGGCGGGCGAGTCAATCGGGCGCATCGCCGCATTCTGTCAGCCGCTCGATGACAGCCAACTGAAGATGGCGGCGAAGTTGACTCCACGCAAGGGTAGTCGATCAGCGGGTGAAGGTGCACCGGCCTTCGGCCACCATCGCCTCCAGCGCCTGGCGGCCACTGGGCGCTTCGCGTTCTTGCAGGGGCGCAGGCAGGCTCTCGCGAGCGCCTTGTTCGCCCACGGCCACCACGCACTGCACCGCAAAGCCGTCGGGCACGCCAAGCGCTGTCCTTAACGCATCCGCATTGAAGCCACCCATGGCATGGGTGCGCCAACCCATGGTTTCGGCCTGAAGCGCCAGGCTCATCCAGGCCGCGCCGGTGTCAAAGGCGTGGTTGGGCGAGGGCTTGGCCTCGGTGGTGCCGGGGGCAACTGACGAGGTGGCCGAGAGCACGGCGATCAGCGCGGAGGCCTTGGATGCCCAACCCTGGTTGAAGGGCACCAGGGTGCCAAAGATGGCGTCGAAGCCGGGGCTGCCGGCCAGGCCATAGACGAAGCGCCACGGCTGTGTATTCGAGGTCGAGGGCGCCCAGCGGGCGGCCTCGAACAGGCTCATCATCTGATCGGTGGTGATGGCTTTGCCGGTGAAGGCGCGGGGCGACCAGCGGTCGGTGAAGCAGGCGGCAACGGGGGCTTGTGTGGTGCGGGTCATATGGGTGACGGATCAAGTCAATGGGAAAGCGCCTATTCTGGCGCCCACCCGGCTTGTCTGCTGTTGAAGGGATCAGGACGGGGTTGCGGCCGGCTCGTCCCCCGCGGCCTCGGCCTGCCCCTGCACAAACTGGCCAAACCGCTGCGCAATCAAACCCTGCCCATGTTCGAGCACGAATTGTTTGAAGGCCTC
>JBEAWD010000061.1:0-2840 GCA_041160585.1 Pseudomonadota bacterium
TGCATCAGTTCTCGGATGTCCAGCGGCGTGTCGATCAGCCTGGCCTGGTGCTGCCCCATGTCGATCCAACGAACGCGGTCCACGGCCAGCGGGGCCTGGAACACGAGCAGCCGTTGGTGCAGCTCCTGTGCGCGCTCGGCCAGGCGCTGAAGATCGGGATGGGTTTCCGCCACCGCACTGGCGCAGGACTGCACCTCCTCAAGGGCATCGGCCAGCCCCTGCATCGCCTGCTGGAAGGCCACTTCCAGCGGCCTGGCTGCCGCATCGGAGCGGCCTGAGACACGCTCGTTCCACCGGATGCGGCGACTGCCACGCGCCGGGCGTGACGGTCCGGATTCTTCGCCTCGAGCACCCTCGCCTTCGCAGGCCACCAGAAGCTCACGCACGGCCTGTTCCAGCGCCTGCGTACAACCCAGCCAGTCCTGAAGACCCCGCGCATGCGCCAGGCCAGCCACCCGCAGGTCGCGAGACAGATCCGTCACCGCCAAGGTGCCGATGCTGGTGGCCACGAACTGCAGCCCGGTGTCCAGGATCTGGTGGGCCTCATCGAAGACGACCACCTCCACCGCCGGCAACAGCTCGGCCATGCCGCCTTCCTTCAAGGCCAGGTCGGCAAAGAACAAGTGGTGATTGACCACGACCAGATCGGCCGCCATGGCCTGCCGGCGCGCCTGCATCACATGGCACTCGTTGAAGGCAGGACACTCACTGCCCAGGCAGTTCTCCCGTGTGGAGGTGATCAGCGGCATCAGGGCCGCGCGCTCGTCCAAACCCGGCACCTCGGAGAGGTCGCCACTGGAGGTGCTGCGCGCCCAGTCCTCTACGCGGGCCAAGAGACGAAGGCTGGTGCGGTCCAGGCCTTCAGGCAACTGGCGGGCCTGCGCCATGCGATGCCGACACAAGTAACTGCCCCGGCCCTTGAGCAAAGCCGTGCTCAGGGGCACGCCCAATCGCTCGCAAAGGCGCGGCAGGTCACGCCAGTAGAGCTGATCCTGCAGGCTTTTGGTGGCGGTGCTGACCAGTCCTCGGCGACCACTGAGCAGCAGCGGAATGAGGTAGGCGTAGGTCTTCCCGACGCCGGTGCCGGCCTCCACCACCAGGCTCTGGTGGCCCTCGATGGCACTGGCCACCGCCTGCGCCATGGCCGACTGCTCGGCCCGCTCGCGGTAGTCCGCATCGAGCCTGGCCAAGGGGCCCTGCTGCCCCATCAGGGTGGCGACGGCTGCGCCCAGGTCGCCTGGCTCGGCCGGAGCACTCAAGGCCTGAACCACCATCAGGCCGGCTCAGGCGGCTCCAGCGACAGCTCCAGGGCACGAATCTGATCACGCAGCATCAGGCGCCGCTTCTTCAGACGGCGCAGTGCCAGGTCATCAGGCTGGGGCTGGTCGGCGAGCCGATCGATGAGGCTGTCGAGGTCGGCATGCTCGATGCGCAACTCGATGAGCTGGCGCTGGGGGGACCGGAGGTTGTCGTCCATCTGCGCCGCGATTCTAGGGGGCTGAAACCCGCGTGGGCATCCCCCTTGCGCAGGATGCGATCGTTTCAGGTCAGCGAGGTATCCACCGTGCGCCGCTCTTGCGCCATGAACTCGGCGGACTGCATCTCATTGAGCCGCGAAATCGTGCGCGGAAACTCGTGCGCCAGCGGACCCTCGGTGTACAGCTCCTCGGGAGAACACTCCGCACTGATGATGAGCTTGCATCGACGGTCATAGAGCACATCGACAAGCCAGGTGAAGCGTCGAGCCTCGCTGGCCATGCGTGGCGGCATCTGGGGCACATTGGCCAGGATCACGGTGTGAAAGCGCGAGGCGATCTCCAGGTAATCGTTCTGTGAGCGAGGCCCGCCACACAGCCACTTGAAATCGAACCACACCACCCCGCCAGCCCGGCGACGTGCGGTGATTTCACGGTGCTCGATGTTGAGCACGGGTGGTTCGTCACGCGCCTCGGCCAGGCCCTCAAACGCTGCCTGCAGCGCCTGCTCGGCCTCATCGTTCAAGGGGGTGTGGTACAGCTTCACCCTTTCCAGGGTACGCCGCCGGTAATCGGTTCCGTTGTCGACACAGATGACTTCGAGCTGCTCCTTTAGCAGCTCAATGGCCGGCAGGATCCGGTCGCGGTGCAGACCGTTGGGGTACAGGCCGTCGGGGTGGAAGTTGGAGGTGGTGACGATGCTGACCCGGTTCGCAAAGAGCGAGTCGAGCAACCGGTGCAGGATCATGGCGTCGGTCACATCGGCCACGTGGAACTCGTCGAAACAGATCAGGCGGAAGCGCTTTGCGATGCGCTTTCCGAGTTCGTCCAACGGGTTTTGAAGGCCCTTGAGTTCAGCGAGCTCGCGGTGCACCTCCCGCATGAACTCATGAAAGTGCAGGCGCGTCTTGCGCTTGAGCGGCACCGACAGGAAGAAGCTGTCCATCAGGAAGCTCTTGCCGCGGCCCACCCCGCCATGCATGTAGACCCCCTTGGGGATCGGCGGGCGGACCAGCAGCTTGGTCAGCGCGTTGCGCCGGCGCGAGAGGTAGTCCTGCCACTCGTTCTCGCACCGCTCCAAGGAGTCGATCGCGCGCCGCTGGGCTGGGTCGGCGGTGAAGCCGCGCTCAGCCAGCGTGCGATCGAAAAGCTCGCGTACGCCCATCAAGGCGCCATCAGAAGTTCAGCGTGCGCTTGTCCACCGCCAGCGCGGCCTCCTTCGTGGCTTCGCTGAGCGAGGGATGCGCGTGACAGATGCGCGCGATGTCTTCCGCGCTGGCCTTGAATTCCATGGCCACCACGGCTTCAGCGATCAGCTCGGAGGCGAAGGGGCCCACGATGTGCACACCCAAAATCTCATCGGAG
>JBEAWD010000066.1:0-3864 GCA_041160585.1 Pseudomonadota bacterium
TGCCGCCAGGCGTGCTGGACCCGGCGCGCTGCCTGTGGCGTCACCCTCAGGCATGGGCAGCCGACACAGCCTTGCCCGCCGGCGCGGCAGCTTTCTTCCTCGTGCAACAGCGCACATATCAAGAACCGAATCCATGAGCGAACTCGACGCCCCTTATCCCCTCACGCCTGTGCAGATCGCGCAGTTCCGCCGCGACGGCTTCATCAAGCTCAAGGATGTGCTGAGCGCGCAGACGCTGGGCCACTATGGCCGTGAAATCACCCGCCTGACGGTGGACCTCAACACGGAGCAGCGCCCCTTGCACGAACGCAGCACCTATGACCGTGCCTTCCTGCAGGTGATGAACCTGTGGGAGAAGAGCCCACTGGTGGGGCGCTTTGTGATGGGGCAGCGCTTGGGACAGCTGGCAGCCGAACTGTTGGAGGTGGATGGGGTGCGCATCTACCACGACCAATCTTTGTACAAGGAACCGGGCGGTGGCATCACGCCGGCGCATGCCGACCAGTATTACTGGCCGCTGAACTCCGACCGCACCATCACGGCCTGGGTTCCCTTGCAGGCCGTGCCCCCTGCCATGGGGCCGCTGGGCTTCTATGCCGGGAGCCAGTCGGAAGCCTTTGGCCGCGACCTGGGCATCTCCGACGAGAGCGAAGAAAAGATCAGCGCCAACATGGCCCGACACGGCTTTGCCTTCTCCAGTGGTGCATTCGACCTGGGCGAGGTGAGCTTCCACTTGGGGTGGACCTTCCACAAGGCCGGTCCGAACCTGAGTGACCGACCGAGATCGGTGATGACCATCATCTACATGGATGCGGCCATGCGCCTGGTACCCGCCCTGAATGCGGTGCAGGCCAATGACCGGGATCAATGGTGCCCCGGTGCTGGTGAAGGCCAGGTCATCGACACCCGCAAGAACCCCGTCATCTGGCAGCGCAGCTGATGCATCATGCCTTCGCGCTGCATCCAACTTTGCCACGCAAGAGTCTCATGAGCCGCCGCCACTTTCTTCACATGTCCTCCATCCTGCTCACAGGTCCGTTTTGGACGCCGCCCGAGGCGAATGCGGCCACCTTGCAAACACCCAGTGTGGGCAGGGTGGAGCGCCTGCCCGCCTTCCCGTCGAAGTTCGTTGATGCGCGCCCGGTCGACGTGTGGCTGCCCCCTGGCTACAACCCTGCCGCGCGTTACGCCGTGCTGTACATGCACGACGGCCAGATGTTGTTTGATGCCACGACCACCTGGAACAAGAAGGCCTGGAAGGTGGACGCCGTGGCCGCTCGGCTCATGGCGAAGGGCGCGGTGCAGGACTTCATCGTGGTGGGCCCCTGGAACAACGGCAAGTTTCGCCATGCCGAGTACTTCCCTGGGAAGTTCCTGCCGCATCTGCCCCAAGACCTTCGGGGGAAGCTCATTCAGCAGGGCCTGCAGGGGCAGTCGCGAAGCGACGCCTACCTGCGATTTTTGGTGGAGGAACTCAAGCCCGCCATCGATGCCCGGTACGCGACGCGCCCTGAGCGCGAAGCCACGTTTTTGATGGGCTCCAGCATGGGTGGCCTGATCAGCGCCTATGCCCTGTGCGAATACCCAAAGGTCTTCGGCGGTGCGGCCTGCCTCAGCACCCACTGGATTGGCAGCTTCCAGCACAACGACGAGATCCCCAGCGCGGCGATTGCCTACCTGCGCGAGGCGCTGCCGGACCCGCGCACCGTGAAGTGGTGGATGGACCGCGGCACCACGGAGCTCGATGCGCAGTACGCACGGGCGCAGGCGCGCATCGACGCACTGATGGCCGAAAAGGGCTTCGTGGCGGGGCCGCGCTACCAGTCGCGTGTGTACGAGGGCACGGGCCACAACGAAGACGCCTGGGCGCAGCGCCTGCACGAACCCTTGGAATTCTTGTTTTGAAGAAGCTTCACCGGCGACACCTGCTCAAGGCCGCAGCGGCCGTGCCCATGGCGTCATTCGGGCCCTGGGCCTCGGCCACAGCGGCAGGGGAGGGGCAAGGGCAGGAGGCAGTCAAGGCAGCCCGGAACTACACCCGCCACGTCGACCCCTTCATCGGCACCGATGGAACAGGTCATGTCACGCCGGGCGCCACCGTGCCCTTTGGCATGGTCTTTCCCGCGCCCGACAACGCCGACCGAGGCTGGAGCTACAGCGCGGGGTACCAGTTTCGCAACCCGCGCATCCTGGGTTTTTCCAACACGCACCACAGCGGCGCGGGCATTCCCGAACTGGGCGATGTGCTGCTGCAGCCGCGCAGCGGCACGGCATGGTCGCTTCACACGCGTGATTTCAGCGCCGCGAAGTCACAAGAGCAGGCCAAGCCGGGTTGGTACGCCGTGCGCCTGGCCTCGCATGGGGTCAACGTGGAGCTGACGGCCACGGCCAAGGTGGCCGTGCAGCGCTACCGCTTCGACAAACCCGGGCGTGTCCAGGTGCTGGTGGACCTGCAACACGGCCTGCACTATGTGGACACGCCTGCTGCGCTGCGCGCAGAGGTCACGCCGCGACCTGATGGGGTGCAGGGCACGGTGTGGCGGCGCAACTGGGTGGAGCGGCAGCTGTCCTTCGTGGTGCGGTTCAGCCATCCGGTCCTGCGCCAACAAACCCTGCCGCCGAGCGTGGGCGAGAAGGCGCCGCGCCTGCTGCTGGATTTCGACCTGGGCCGCGATCGGACGCTGGAAGCACGGATTGCCTTGTCGACGGTGGACGAGCAGGGCGCACAGCTGAACCTCGACACGGCCGAGGGCCGTGGTTTCGATGACATTCGGCGGGCTGCCGATGAGCAATGGAACGAACTGCTGGGCCGCATCCACATCACCGCGGATGCGCGCACGAAGCGGCTCTTCTACTCAGCCCTGTACCGAACGATTCAGCACCCCAGCGACATCGCCGATGCAGACGGCCGCGTGCGCGGCCCGCGGGGCGAGGTTGTTCAGGCACCCGGCGGCGTGTACTACTCGACGATGAGCCTGTGGGACACCTTCCGAGCCTCACATCCCCTGTTCACACTGATCGTGCCCGAGCGGGTGCCTGGCTTCATCCACACCTTGATCGCGCATCACCGGCAACAGGGTTGGCTGCCGCTGTGGCCCAGTTGGGGCCGCGAGACCTACTGCATGATCGGCAACCCGGCCTTGCCGGTGATGGCCGATGCACTCATCAAGGGATTCGGCGCGAACGGTGCCATTGATGAAGAAGCGGCGCTGGTGGCGATGGTGGAGACCAGCACCCGCGATCGGCCTGATGCGCCGGAGTGGGCGCAGCGCAGCTGGGCCTGGCTGGACCAATACGGCTATTTGCCCTTTGATCTGCAGAAGGGCGAGTCGGTGAGCATGACGGCCGAGCTGGGCTATGGCGATGCGGCCGTCGCGGCCGTGGCGCGGCGCCTGGGCCACCACGATCTGGCCGAGCGTTTTGCCAAGCGCTCGCAGGGCTGGCTGCACCTGTTCGACGACAGCACGCGCACGCTGCGGGGCAAGGACAGCCAGGGACGCTGGCGCACCCCCTTCGATCCGGTGATGGCCACTTCGCCGCTCAAGAACCCGGGCGACTACACCGAGGCGAACGCCTGGCAGTACACCGCCACACCCGCGCTTCACGATGCGCTGGGCTTTCGTGAGCGGATGGGTGGGGCCGCGGCGCTGGAAGCCTGGCTCGACCGCTTCTTCAGCCTGCCGATACCCAAGCCCGACAAGCACCTGGGCCAGGAAGCCCTGATCGGCCAGTACGCGCACGGCAACGAACCCAGCCACCACATCACCTGGCTGTATGCCTACACGGATTCGCCCCACAAGGGTCAGCGCCTGCGCGAACAGATCGTCAAGCGCTTCTACGGCACCTCGCCCGCCGGCTTGGTGG
>JBEAWD010000096.1:0-13501 GCA_041160585.1 Pseudomonadota bacterium
GCATGTGGGGCACGCCACACCGGCGTGTCCATCGCTTGCGAGTGACCCCTTTCCGATGCGAAGCCTACGTGCAGGCCCTGGACCTGCTCCCGTTTGCCACCCCAGCCCGCCACGGTGCGCACCGCAAATCCAGCGCTGCGCAGGCCGCGTTGCACCTCACCCGCAGCCGACCAGGTTGAAAGGGTGGCCTGCGGTGCACACAAGCGGGCCACGGCCTTGAACACGGGCGCGGTCCACATCTGGGGATTCAGACGAGGACTGAACCCGTCCAGGTAGACCGCATCGGCCTGGAGCCTGAACTGGCGCAGC
Source organism: Pseudomonadota bacterium (assembly GCA_041160585.1). Taxonomy (GTDB): domain Bacteria; phylum Pseudomonadota; class Gammaproteobacteria; order Burkholderiales; family Burkholderiaceae_C; genus RFTU01. Next base: position 310 of record JBEAWD010000096.1, read on the forward strand.
GCTGCCTGCACATCGGCATGGGCCAGCAGCAGCGTGACGCGTCCGTCGTCGAATCGCCTGAGGTGCAGATCCGGGCTGGGTGAGGGCCAGTCCTCACGCAAGGCAGCGCTCAGGGCGCGAGTTTCGGCGTCCTTGAGTCGTGCATGCGCCGCCTCCAACACCTCGCGGTTGACCGGGTGGCGGTCCATGGACACGAAGAACAGGCGCTGGCAACGCATAGGGTCTTGCCTCCAGGCCAGCCAGGTGGCCAGAAAGTTGTGCCCCAGGCCGAAGCCCGTTTCCAGCACGACGAAACGGTCGCGACCCTGCCAGCGCGCGGGCAGCCCGTTGCCGGCGATGAAGACGGCCTTTGCCTGCCCCATGGCGCCGGCTCGTGCGTGATACACGTCGCCATAGTCGTCGGACCAGGGCGCACGGTCGTCATCAAGACGAACGGCGGCGGCTTGCACGGGGGCGAATCGCATACTGGCAAGGTTACGACGATGGCCAAGAAAAAGGGCACCGCGGGGTGCCCTTGATGCAGCGCGGAGCCCGGTTCTTACACGCGCTTCTTGTACTCGTGGGTGCGGGTGTCGATTTCGATCTTGTCGCCGTCTTCGACGAACAGGGGCACGGAGATTTCGAAACCGGTGCCCACCAGGCGCGCGGGCTTCATCACCTTGCCCGAGGTGTCACCCTTGACGGCAGGTTCGGTGTTGATTTGGCGGACCACGGTGGTGGGCATTTCCACCGAGATCGCCTTGCCGTCGTAGAAGGTGACTTCCACCTGCATGCCGTCTTCGAGGTAGCTGATGGCGTCACCCATGTTCTCAGACTCGACCTCGTACTGGTTGTATTCGGTATCCATGAACACGTACATCGGGTCGGCGAAGTAGGAGTAGGTGCACTCCTTCTTGTCCAGGATGATCTGGTCCATCTTGTCGTCGGCCTTGAAGACGACTTCAGCCCCGCCGCCGTTCAGCAGGTTCTTCATCTTCATGCGCACGGTGGCCGCGCCACGGCCGCCACGGCTGTATTCGGTCTTCAGAACGACCATCGGGTCCTTGCCCTGCATGATGACGTTGCCGGCGCGGATTTCTTGAGCGAGTTTCATGGTGTGAACGGTGGTGGGTGTCCGATATTCGGGTAACCCACCATTCTAACCGCCCAAGCGGTGCCCTGCCACAAAAGCGAGCAGGGCTTCGGCCAGGGAAGCCTGGCTCGAGAGCGCCTGCCCGGTGGAGTCGGCCGCCGCAGCCCAGGCAGGCCACAAGTCCCAGGGGAAGGATCCGCCCCTGGGCCAGGGGGACAGGCCGTTCCAGGCCTTCCACCAGTCGTCGAGTGCGCTGGGCCAGGGTGCCGCGCCGCCGGCCAGCACCTTGTCCCTGAACGCCTGCAGCTTGGGCACATGCGCACCATCGGCCTGGGGGTAGATTTGCCAGATGAAGGGGCGCCCGGCCCAAATGGCCCGCACGAGCGAGTCTTCGCCGCGGACCAGGTTGAGGTCGCAGGCCCACAGCAGGTGGTCGAAGTCTTCGCTGCTCAACCAGGGTAAATCGGTCATGCGGACCTGAGCCCCGGCACCGGGATGTGCGCCCAGCCAGCGGCGTGCCTGGGCCTGCAGCGGGCCTTGGGTCAGCATCATGCGCACCGGAATGCCATCGTGCCTGGCCGCTTGGGCCAGCGATTCCATCAGAAGGGCAAGCGGCGCGTCGGGGTAGGCGAACACGCTGACCCGTCGTTCACCACGGTCGGGAAGGCCCAGCCCCTTTAGCCACGATGGGCGATCGAAGGCGTGGCGCTGCTCGGGCAGCCCCCGCTCCCGCAGCAGCCCACCGGTGTCGGCTGTGAAGCCTGGGTAGAAGAACCATTTGGTGAGCCCGGCACCGGGCCCGTGGAACTGGGGTGAGGGCAGGCCATGGCTGAGTTCCACATAGCCTTCGGCGCTGAGGTATTCGAGGTTGATCCAAACGGGCGCTGGGGTGCTTGGGCCGGCGGCGTGTGCCCGCATGGCGCCCACGAAGGCCTCGGGTGGGTTGCATCCGAATGCTTCGATCACGACGTCGCCAGGCGCTTCGGTGCATTGGGCCTCGTGTGTGGGCAGCCAATGCACCCATTGCACGCCCGGGGATGAGCGCGCGCTTGAACCGGCCCTGGGGATGTCGGGCGCCATGACCTGCATGAGCGCCGCGTCGTCCACCCACAGCCGGACGGCTTGGCCCAGGGCCGCGAGATGCAGGGCTAGGCGCCGACACACACCCAGGTCGCCATAGTTGTCGACCACGCGGCAAAAGATGTCCCAGCGCAGGGCGCGCGCGGCGTGATCCGAACTCAAGCTGGAACCCATGCCCCGATTATGCGAAGCGGGTGGGCCCGGACATGCACAATCGATGGCTGTGAATCAAGAGCCGTCCCCCACGCCCGAGCCCAGCGCGGAGAACACAGCCGCGGCCGACCCGGTGCGCCAGGCCTTGTTGGCCCAGGTTTCCTCGCTGCCCTCGCTGCCGGGGGTCTATCGCTATTTCGATGCGCAGGGTCAGGTCTTGTATGTCGGCAAGGCCCGCAGCCTGAAGAAGCGTGTGGCCAGCTACTTCCAAAAGGACCATGGCGGCACCCGCATCGGCCACATGGTCAGCCGCATCGCGCGCATGGAAACCACGGTGGTTCGTAGCGAGGCCGAGGCACTGCTGCTGGAGAACAACCTCATCAAGACGTTGAACCCCAAGTTCAACATCCTGTTTCGCGACGACAAGAGCTACCCGTATCTGCGACTGGTCACAGGGCCCTACCCGCGCGTGGCCTACTACCGTGGGGCGGTGGACCGGCGCCATCGCTATTTCGGACCTTATCCCAGCGCCTGGGCGGTGAAGGAAACGATCCAGCTCATCCAAAAGGCCTTCAAGCTGCGCACCTGTGAGGATTCCGTGTTCGCCAATCGAAGCAGGCCCTGTCTGTTGCACCAGATCCGGCGCTGTTCGGGGCCCTGCGTGGGCTTGATCAGCGAGCAGGACTATGCGCGCGATGTGGCCGACACCGAGCGCTTTCTCCTGGGGCAGGCCCAGCATGTGATCGAGGAGTTGCAGTCGCGCATGATGCTGCATGCGCAGGCGCTCGAATTCGAGCAGGCCGCCGAGTTGCGCAACCAGATCACAGCCCTGTCGCGTGTGCTTCACCAGCAGTCCGTGGAGGCCAGCAGCCTGTCGTCGCTGGAGCAGGATGTGGATATCCTGGCGGTGAAGGTGCAGGGTGGCCGTGCCTGCGTGAACCTGGCCATGGTTCGGGGTGGGCGACATCTCGGGGACCGGCCGTACTTCCCAGCGCATGTGGAGGACGGCGCGGCCGTGGCCACTGGGGTGGATGAAGCGGCCCCGCGTCTGATGGAGGTCTGCGACATCGAGAGCCGCGTGCTGGAGGCGTTCATCGGTCAGCATTACCTGGACCTGCCGGCGCCGCCCCATCTGATCACGAGTCACCCAGTTGCCCCGGATCTTCTGGAATTGCTGTCGACGCACATCGGCGTGAAGCTGCACGCCACCCACCAGCCACGCGAGCAGCGAAGGATTTGGCTGGAGATGGCGCAGAAGAACGCCCAGATCGCCCTGGCGCGGCTGTTGGCCGAGGAAGGCTCGCAGCGCGAACGGACGCGGGCCCTGGTCGAGGCGCTGGACCTCGCCACCGACGACCTGGACCGTATCCGAATCGAGTGCTTTGACATCAGCCACACCGCAGGCGAGGCCACGCAGGCCAGTTGCGTTGTGTTCGAGAACCACCAGATGCAAAGCGCACAGTACCGCCGCTACAACATCGAGGGCGTGACCGGTGGTGATGACTATGCGGCCATGCGCCAGGTGCTGCACCGGCGCTACGCCAAGGTCGATGAATCGCGACTGCCCGATGTGGTCTTGATCGACGGTGGCAGGGGCCAGGTGGGTGTGGCGCGAGAAGTGTTCGAAGAACTGGGCCTTGATTTGGCCCTGCTGGTGGGCGTGGAAAAGGGTGAGGGCCGCAAGGTGGGCTTGGAGGAGTTGGTGTTTGCCGACGGCCGCCCCAAGGTCTATCTGGGTGCCGATTCGGCCGCGCTGATGCTGGTGGCCCAGATCCGCGATGAGGCGCATCGATTCGCCATTACTGGCATGCGAGCCAAGCGTGCGCAGGCGCGCACCGGCGGCAGCCGGCTGGAGGATATCGCGGGTGTGGGGCCCAAGAAGCGCGCGCGTTTGCTGCAGCGATTTGGTGGCGTGCGTGGGGTGGCCGGTGCTTCGGTCGAGGACTTGTGCAGCGTCGAGGGCATCTCGAAGGCGCTGGCGGAGGAGATCTACCGTGCCTTGCATTGAAGACGGCGCCATCCGCGCCACTGGTGCTGCGTCAGCAGGCGGTCCAAAAGCGTTCATGCCTTTGGTTCGGGTGTGGGCCTTGCTGTTGCTGCCCCTTTGGCTGGTGGCCTGTGCGCCCACAAGGCCGCCGGTGATCGCACCGGCGCCCAGCCCGACCGAAGCCCCGGTGGCGCTGCCGCCACCGCCCAAGCCTGTGCCCACCGAGACGCTGGCCCGCGATTGGCGCGAGTACCACCGACTTGCCGCGCAGCACTTGGTCAAGGCCAATCCCGATCGAACCTATCTGGGACCGGTGCCCGAACCGCTCAAGGGCATCCCGATCCTGGAAGTGGAACTTCACGGCGACGGCAGCGTGCGTCAGATCAAGGTGCAGCGTCGGCCACGGCCGGCCGATGCGCAGCACACGACCCAATTGGCCATCGAGGCCGTCAGGCGTGCGGCTCCTTTTCCACCGGTGTCGCATCTGCCCAAGCCCTGGGCCTACACCGAAGTCTTTCTCTTCAACGATGCCGATCGATTCAAGCCGAGAACCCTGGACGAGTAGACCGGCCCAGTGCCGTCATCGCGCTTGCCGTTAGGATTCCCCCATGTTCTTCACCATACCGACCATGCTGACGTGGCTGCGCATCGTGGCCATTCCCGTCATCGTCGTGGTCTTTGCCATGCCGCTGCCGGCGGAGATGCGCAACCTCGTGGCCACGGTGCTGTTTGTGGCGGTGGCCCTGACCGACTGGGCAGATGGGTACCTGGCACGCAAGCTGGGCCAGACTTCGGCCTTCGGCGCCTTCCTCGACCCGGTGGCCGACAAGTTCCTGGTGTGTGCTTGCCTGTTGGTTCTGGTGGAAATGGGGCGGGTGGATACGCTGGTGGCCCTGGTTATCATCGGGCGCGAGATCGCGATTTCGGCCCTTCGCGAGTGGATGGCCCAAATCGGCGCGTCGCGCAGCGTGGCGGTACATGTGGTGGGCAAGCTCAAGACCACGGTGCAGATGGTGGCCATTCCCTTTCTTCTCTACGACGGCATGCTGTTCGATGTGATCGACACGGCGCTGTGGGGTACGGCGCTGATCTACGGCGCGGCCATCCTCACCATCTGGTCGATGGTGTACTACCTGCGCAAGGCTCTGCCTGAAATCCGCGCCAAGGCACGATAGGCCGGCGTTGCCGCAGTCCACAACGTGAACAAGCCTGAACCGTCCGCCCCGGCTGTGGACCTTGTGGTCTTCATGCCCGTTCTCTTCGTGCTGATCTGGAGCACGGGGTTCGTGGTCGCGCGTTTGGGAATGCCCCATGCGCCGCCCATGACCTTTCTGTGCTGGCGCTACGCACTTTCCCTGCTGGGACTGGCGGCCTGGGCCCTGTGGGCCAAAGCCGCCTGGCCGTCTTCGCACCGCGCGTGGCTGCACCTGGCCGTTACTGGCGTGCTTCTGCAGGCGGGCTACCTGGGTGGCGTGTGGAGCGCGGTCAAGTTGGGCCTGTCGGCGGGCACCACGGCCCTGATCGTGTGTCTGCAGCCAGTGCTCACGGCCATCTTCCTGGAGTGGCAAGGTGGGCGCGGCCGTGTGCGCCCGATGCAATGGTTGGGCCTGGCTTGCGGGTTGGCGGGTGTGCTGATGGTGGTGTGGGACAAGCTGAGCCTGGGCGAGGCGCATGCGCTGAACCTGGGGCTGGCTGTATTGGCTCTTTTGAGCATCACCGCTGGCACGCTGTACCAGAAGTTCAATGTCGGGCCGACCGATGTGCGCAGCGCGGGCGTGGTGCAGATGGCGGCAGCTCTGGTGGTGAGCCTGCCCCTGGCGTGGTGGGAGCAAGAGCCTGCCGTGTGGCACCCGGAGATGGTGGTGGCCATGGCCTGGTCGGTGCTTGCGCTGACCATGGGTGCCAGTTCCCTTCTCTATCTCTTGATCCAGCGTGGTGCGGCGATGAAGGTGGCCAGCCTGTTCTACTTGGTGCCGCCATGCACGGCGGTGATGGCCTGGGCCCTGTTCGATGAGCCGCTGGGCTGGGGCCTGTTGATGGGTTTCGGCTTGGCCGCTGCGGGCGTTGCGTTGGTTCAGCGGTCTGCTCGCTGAGACCCGCGCTTGGCTGGCGCTACCGTATGGGGCGCTAGCCCATCAGCACATTCGCTGTCAACCGGGCTTTTCTGATCTGCAGGCCGCGCCACACCTCGCATTCGGAGCATAGAATTCGCCTCCCGCACTGTCTGCGACAGATCATGCGGGTGCTGAATCGAATCGCGCAGGCGCAGGTCTGCACAACGTATTGACTGGAGAAGATTGCTGTGAACAAAGGCGAACTGATCGAACACATTGCCAAGCAGGCCGACCTGTCCAAGGCTGCCGCTTCACGCGCACTGGAAGCCGTGATTGGCGGCGTGCGCACCACGCTCAAGAAGGGCGGCACCGTGTCGCTGGTGGGCTTCGGTACTTTCTCGGTGACCAAGCGCGCTGCGCGCACCGGCCGCAACCCCCGAACCGGCGCCACGATCAAGATCAAGGCGGCCAAGGTGCCGAAGTTCCGTCCCGGCAAGGCCCTGAAGGACGCGCTCTGATTCCCCCACGGACGTTCCCGTATGCGTGCGCGGCTGTGAGCCGTGCGCGTGCGGGTGCTTAGCTCAGTTGGTAGAGCGGCGCCCTTACAAGGCGTAGGTCGGGGGTTCGAACCCCTCAGCACCCACCAGTTTTGGGCATCGTTGCTGGCGCGGCGATGCCACCGAAAAGGGCCTCGTTTACACGAGGCCCTTCGTTTTGTTCCCCTTGTCCATGAACCCTGCGCTCACCACCGTCGAGTTGTTCCTGATCGCCATGGCGGTGATATTCACCGTGCCCTTCCTCATTTGGCGATTGGGGCGGACCGAATACTTCGCGCCGCTGGTGGTGGTGCAGATCGTCACCGGCGTGGTGCTCGGCCCTGGCCTCTTGGGTCGGTGGTGGCCGGAAGGCTATGGGTTCGTCTTCACCCCGGCGGTGATTCAAGCGCTCAACGGCCTGGCCTGGTGGGCGGTGATGCTGTTCGTGTTCCTGGCGGGTCTGGAGCTTGACCTGCGCAAGGCCTGGGACCAGCGACGATCGACGTCGGTGACGGCTGGCCTGGCCTTGGGTGTGCCCCTGCTGTTCGGCTGCGCAGCGGCCTGGGTGTTGCTGGAGCAGGGGGGCTGGATGGGCGCCCGCGCACAGAGTTGGCAGTTCGTGGCTGGCATCGGCATGGCATGCGCGGTAACGGCCCTGCCCATTTTGGTGCTGCTCATGGAGAAGATGGGCATCCTGCGCCAAGCCCTGGGCCAGCGCATCCTGCGCTATGCAAGCCTGGACGACATTGCCATATGGGGTGTGCTGGCGGTCATCCTCATGGACTGGACCCGCGTGGGGCGACAGCTCGTCTTTATCGTCCTGTTCGCCCTGGCGGCGTGGGTGATGCGTCGCGCGGTGCAGAGACTCTCGGAGCAAGACCGCTGGTACGTGTCCCTCATTTGGCTGGCCGCCGTGTCCTTCGGCGCCGATTGGGCCGGCCTGCACTTCATGGTGGGTGCCTTCCTGGCCGGGGCGGTGCTGGATGCCCAATGGCTGGGTGTGCAGCGGCTGGACAACCTTCGCCACACGGTGCTGATGGTGCTGATGCCGGTGTTCTTCTTGTCCACCGGCTTGCGCACGAACTGGGAGTTGGGTGGCGCGGCCGTGTTCATGGCCGCCGGCTTGCTGCTGGTGGCCTCCGTAGGGGGCAAGCTGGCCGGGGTATGGGCTGCGGGGCTCATGCTGAATTGGGCACCGGGCGAGGCGCGCATCGTGGGCTGGCTGCTGCAGACCAAGGCGCTGATCGAGATCATCTTTGCCAATATTCTGCTGGACAAGCAGGTCATCAGCAGCGACACCTTCACGGCACTTCTGTTGATGGCCGTGGCCAGCACCATGCTGACGGTTCCGATCGTCACGCCACTGCTGCGCCGTTACCCCCAAGTGGCCTCTCGTGAAGGTTGAATCGGCGAACGCCGCGATAATGGAGGGTTGGGGCGGGGCTTGTCCCGCCCGGCCAGGAAGCACTGACCATGTTTGACTTTGTTCGCGACAACACCCGACTCATGCTGGGCCTGCTGGTGTTGTTGATCATTCCGTCCTTCGTCTTCTTCGGCATCGAGGGTTACCAGGGTTTCAATAGCCCGGAAAACCAGAAGGTGGCCTCGGTGGACGGGCAGAAGATCACACAGGCCGAGTGGGACGCGGGGCACCGTCAGCAGATCGACAACCTTCGGCGTCAGGTGCCCAATCTGGATGCCGCTTTGTTCGAAAAGCCTGAGGCCCGATACGAGTCGCTCGAGCAGATCGTGCGCCAGCGCGTGTTGCAGGCGGTGGTGCAGAAAGAGCATCTGGCCGTGAGCGATGCGCGGCTTCAGCGCGAGATTCTGGGTAACCCGCAGTTGGCCAACCTGCGCAAGCCCGATGGTTCGGTTGACCTTGACGCCTATCGCGCCTTGTTGTCGGGCCAGGGCTACACGCCAGAATCGTACGAAGCCGCAGTGCGTCAAGACCTGCTGTTTCGGCAGGTCTTGGGGCGGGTGGGCGACAGCACGCTGGCGTCCTCATCGGCGGCCGATGCAGCCCTTCGCGTGGTGTTCCAGGAGCGGCAGGTGCGCTTGCAGCGCTTTCAGGCTGCCGACTTCTTCAAAGGCCTTGCGCCCACCGACGAGGAGGTGCAGGCCTACTACAAGAAGAACACCGGGGAGTTCCAAACGGTGGAGCAGGCCGACATCGAGTACGTGGTGCTGGATGCGGCTCGCTTGCGCGATTCGCTGGTGGTGTCTGCCGACGAGGCCCGAAAGTTCTACCAGGACAACCTGAGCCGTTACACCAAACCTGAGGAGCGCCGCGCCAGCCATATCCTGGTTAAGGCCGACAAGGCGAGCAGTGCGCAGGACAAGGCCCCGGCGCGCGCTCGCGCTCAAGCGCTGCTGGACGAGGTGCGCAAGTCGCCCAAGCGGTTTGCAGAGGTGGCCAGGGCGAAGTCCGAAGATACGGGCTCTGCGGCCTCCGGGGGCGACCTGGATTTCTTTGCCAAGGGGGCCATGGTCAAGGGCTTCGAAGATGCGGTCTTCGCCATGAAGCGCGGTGACATCTCCGACCTGGTCGAGACCGAGTTCGGCTTTCACATCATCCAGTTGAACGATGTGCGCGGCGGCCAGCAGCAGCCCTTCGAAGCCGTTCGTGCGGAGATCGAGGTCAAGCTAAGGCAAGACCTGGCGCAAAGGCGCTTCACCGAAGCCGCTGAGCAGTTCAGCAACCTGGTCTACGAGCAGTCTGATAGCCTCAAGGCAGCCGCCGAGCGCTTCAAGTTGCCCGTGCTGAAGGCCACCGTTACCCGCAATCCGGCGCCTGGCGCGCAGGGGCCCTTGGCCTCGGCCAAGCTGTTGGCGGCGGTGTTCTCCGATGACGCACTGCGCAACCGGCGCAACACCGATGCGGTGGAGTCGGGCTCGAACCAGCTGGTGTCGGCACGGGTGGTGGAGCACCGCCCGTCGGTGCTCAAACCCATCGACGAAGTCAAGGGCGTCGTATTGGAAAAGGTGCGGCTGGAGCAGGCCCTGGCCAAGGCCCGGGAGGCTGGACAGGCCCGCTTGACGGCCGTGAAGGCACAAGCCTCGGAGATGGACAAGTGGCCAGCAGTGACCGTGTCTCGCCCCCAAGCCATGGGGCTGCCCCGTGAACTGATGGATGCCATCATGCGCACCGATGCTCGCACCTTGCCGGCCTTCACCGGCGTTGACCTGGGGGTGAACGGGTATGCGGTGGTTCGCATCGACGCGGTGAAGACACCCGACATACCGGCGCCCATCAAGGCGCAGTGGGGCCCCCAGTTGGCACAGGCTGTTTCGGCTGCCGAAAGCCAGCTGTACTACGAGCAGCTGAAGAAGCGTTTGGAGGTGCAGCTCAAGGTGCCTAAGCCCTGAGGCAGCGCCCATGCCCCGCGCTCGGCCATACCCCTGAGCTATACTGCTGCCCTCTGTGGTGGCTGTAGCTCAGTTGGTAGAGTCCCAGATTGTGATTCTGGTCGTCGTGGGTTCGAGTCCCATCAGCCACCCCACAAATCCCCTGCTCCAGCGCCATCGTCCGTCCATCGGCAACTTCGGGGTAGGGCCATCTCGCGGCAATTCCCGTGGCGGCCGATGCCGCACCCCGCATGCCTATCTTGATGCCGAAGGAGAGGTGCGGATGGTGCAAGGGGGCTTTCGACCCAGGATCCAAACCCCGTCCGTCGGGCTGACGCTCGATGCCAGTGGAGGTTTCTTCCCTGCTGATTCGCGACCCGCATATCTTGATGGGCCTGCCGAGCTCAGCAGGCCCTGACCCGTTCTCAGTCGTCCTTCTTGGCCTCGTCCTTGGGTAGGGCCACGTAGTACGGCGACTCCACCAGCCAGATCTGCACCTTCAGCGCCACTTCGGACCCCTCGAGAACGCCCGGCGTTGACACGTAGCGATGCAGCTGTTGCCAGATCTTGTCGAGCAAGGTCTGCGCCGTGGACAGCTTGGCGATTGCGGTTGCAGGCAAGGTCGGTGAGGGTGAGCGATTCGCAACATTGCGATGCTAGGTCAATTTCCATCGGGCGGGGTGGGGGTCGGCGTTGTACCGGGAGCGAGAGTCTTCCTCAGCAAGCACAATCAAAGGATGAGCGCCCCAACCCGATCCTCCACAGCCACAGTCCCCACCAACCGCCCCCTGCGGATCGCCGCCATCCCCGGCGACGGCATCGGCAAGGAAGTCATGCCCGAAGGCCTTCGCGTTCTGCAGGCGGCGAAATCTCGCTTTGAATTCGAGATGGACATCACGCCCATCGACTGGGCCAGCTGCGAGCATTACCAGCAGCACGGCAGCATGATGCCGCCGGATTGGAAGGCCCAGCTGAAGGACATGGACGCGCTGTACTTCGGCGCCGTGGGGTGGCCCGATACCGTGCCCGACCACGTGTCGCTGTGGGGCTCGCTTCTGAAGTTTCGCCGCGAGTTCGACCAGTACATCAATCTGCGCCCGGTACGGCTCTTCGAAGGCCTGCGTTGTCCTCTGGCGGGTCGCAAGCCAGGGGAGATCGACTATCTGATCGTGCGCGAGAACACCGAGGGCGAGTACACCTCGGCCGGCGGTGTGATGTTCGAGGGCACCGACCGTGAGTTCGTGATCCAGGAAAGTGTCTTTACCCGCCGAGGCTCGGACCGTCTCCTGAAGTTTGCCTTCGAGCTTGCGCGCAGCCGCCCGCGCAAGCGGCTGGACCTGGCCACCAAGAGCAACGGCATTGCCATCAGCATGCCCTGGTGGGATGGCCGCTGCCGAGAGATGGCCCAGCGGCACCCGGACGTGGCGATGCAGGCCCACCATATCGACATCATGAGCGCGCGCCTGGTGCTGCAGCCCGACCGCTTCGATGTGATCGCAGCCACCAACCTGTTCGGCGACATCCTGTCGGACCTTGGACCGGCCACCACCGGCACGATCGGCATTGCGCCTTCGGCCAACCTGAATCCCGAGCGGAGTTTCCCGTCCCTGTTCGAGCCGGTGCACGGTTCCGCGCCAGACATCTATGGCCGCAACATCGCCAACCCCATCGGCATGATCTGGTCGGGGGCGATGATGCTCGAGTTCCTGGGGCAGCCTGAAGCCGCGAGTACGATCGTGCGTGCGATCGAGGACGTGATCCGCTCAGGCCCCCATACCCCCGACTTGGGCGGCACGGCCAGCACCACCGACGTGGGCTTGGCGATCGCCCAGCGTGTGGCCGTTGCCTAGACGGGTGGCAAGGAAACGGAAGGCGGCATCAGCATGCGATCAGCGGCTTCGCGCGCAGCGAAAGCCGATGTAGACCACGCTGAGGTCGGCTGCTTTGGTGGCGCGGTGGTCGCGGTGCATCGGCCCCGCGCCGTACCACCATGAACCGCCCAGAGTCGGCTGTTCGGCACCAGGCCCGCCGTCCACCCACTCCCAGGCATTGGCCCCCATGTCGAACAGGCCATTGACGCCTGCCACCGTCGTGCCCACCGGCGCGTGGCCGCGGCCCCGCGACGTGACAGCGTGGGACACGGGTTTGGCGGTGCGGCCGCAATCGCCCAGGCAGTTCGCCCCCTCGGGTGTGTCACCGGTCGGGTAGGGATAGCTGCGCCCGTTCACGAAGGGCGCGGGCGGTTGTGCTCGCCGCTCGGTGTAGGCCGCCTCGCGCCATTCGGCTTCGGTGGGCAGGCGCTTGCCCGCCCACCGGCAGTAGGCTTGCGCCTCGCCGTGGGTGATGTGCACCGCGGGTTCCTCGGGCGCGCCGGGCGTGCCGAAGGGGGAATGCCAAGCCCAGCCGCTGCGCTTTTCCCAACCGGCTTCATAGATCAGGCTACCGCCTTCACGCTCGGCCTTGGTGCGGGTGCCCGTGGCCTGCACGAAGCTGCGGAAGGCTCCGATGGTGACTTCGGTGCGGTCGATCTCGAAGCGGCCGATGGCCTGCATCTCCGCCGGTGGCCCGCCCGGATTGGCCGTGACGGCGGGTGCAGTCAAGATACTCGACGCAGACAGGGCGGCGAGTCCGGCGGCCGCGAGCTTGGGCGCCCGCCAACGAAGGGTGCCCATCACTTGAGCACGTCGCCGATGCACAGGTACTTCATTTCGACGTAGTCTTCGATGCCGTGACGCGAGCCCTCGCGTCCCAAGCCCGACTGCTTGACGCCGCCGAAGGGCACCTCGGCCGCCGAAATGATGCCGGTGTTGATGCCCACCATGCCGCTTTCCAGGCCCTCGGCCACTCGGAAGATGCGACCCATGTCGCGGCTGTAGAAATAGGCGGCAAGCCCGAACTCGGTGCTGTTGGCCAGTTCAATGGCCTGTGCCTCGGTCTTGAACCGGAAGACCGGCGCCACCGG
>JBEAWD010000124.1:0-3998 GCA_041160585.1 Pseudomonadota bacterium
GTGTGGCGCTGTGCGGGTCAGATGGGCCTGCGCACCCACGCCTTGCACGTGCAGCATGGGCTGCAAACGGTGGCGCGCAACTGGCCTGACTTCATTGCGCGCGAGTGCGCCCGTTGGTCCAGGCGGCATCCCGAACTTGAGCCGATCCGCCTTCATGTCCAGGCCCTGCAGGGACGCCCGGCGCGTGGGCAGAGCGTGGAGGCCTGGGCGCATGAAGGCCGCCATGCGGCCCTGCAGTCCATGGCGCTGCAGCAGGGTATTGATCTGTCGCTGCTGGCCCACCATCGCGCTGACCAGGCCGAAACCTTTCTGCTGCAGGCGCTGCGGGGCGCGGGTCCTCAGGGCCTGGCGGCCATGCCGGCTCGGCAGTGGCGGCAGGGCGTGTGTTGGGCTCGCCCCTTCCTGGGTCACAGCCGCCAAGCGGTGCGCGGGGTGTTGGTGCAGGCCAAGTTGCGCAGCGTGGACGACCCGAGCAACGCCGACACCGTGCTGGCTCGCAATGCGCTACGCCACACCGTGTGGCCGGCCCTGCAAAGCGCCTTTCCCCAGGTGGAGGCGGCGCTGGCGGGTGCGGCGCTGCGCTGCGCGCAGTCGTTGGAGACGATGGAGCAGGGCGTGCTGGCCGACTTGGCGCGTTGTGGCATGCACGAGCCATTTGATGCGCCGGACTGGCAGTTGAACTTGCCGGCCTGGTCGGCCGTCTCCGCTGCGCGGCGGTCGCAGATGCTGCGCAAATGGTGGGCGAACTGCGGGGTTCAGGCGCCATCGTCGCTGGTCGATGGTGTGTCCACGCACGCGTTCGACCCCTCACGCGCACAGCACTGGCCGATGGATGAAGGGCATGAGCTTCGTTGGTACCGCGGCGTGTTGAGCGTATCCGGCAGACGCCTGGTGCGTGCGGTGCGCCATGCAGTGCCCGAAGGCGCCAGGGATGAACCGGCACCGACGCCCGATCCGCTGCAGTGGATGGCGCGACGCAGTGGCACCAAGCGATTGCCTGGCTGGGGTGGGCGCCTGATCCTGCGCCGTGCGGGCCCAGGGGAAACCGGTGCGGACCTGGCTTTGCCGCTGGCCTTGCAGCTGCGCGCTCGGTCGTCGGAAGATCGGTTTCGCTTGGCGCCCCAGGGTAGCGCCAGGCCATTGAAGAAGCAGTTCCAGGCGCGTGCGGTGCCTGCCTGGGACCGACTTGGGCCGGTGGTGGCCGACGATCAGGGGCGGCTGCTGTGGGTGCCCGGCTTGGGCTGGGATGCCCGCGTCGCCCGCTTGGCTGGCGGGTGGTTGCTGGAGTGGGAGGCCGACGCCCCCGCCTGATCGTCCCCGGGGGCCTCGGCGCGGAGCTTGCCCCTTAGAATGCAGGGTTTTACCTGATTTGAGCCAACACGAGCCATGGCGTTGATTGTTCACAAGTATGGCGGGACCTCCATGGGGTCCACCGAGCGCATCCGCAATGTGGCCAAGCGAGTGGCCAAATGGGCACGCGCCGGCCACCAGATGGTGGTGGTGCCCTCGGCCATGAGCGGGGAAACCAACCGCCTCCTGGGCTTGGCCAAGGAACTTCAGCCTGCCCAGGTCACGCCTTCTTCACTGCGTGAACTGGACATGATCGCCTGCACGGGCGAACAGGTGTCGGTGGGCCTGTTGTCGTTGGCGCTGCAGGCTGAAGGCATGCCTGCGGTCAGTTACAACGGCTCTCAGGTGCCGATCAAGACAGACAGCGCCTACACCAAGGCCCGTATCGAAAGCATCGACGATGCACGGGTCAGGGCCGACCTGGCAGCCGGCAAGGTGGTCATCATCACCGGCTTCCAGGGCATCGACGGAGAAGGCCATGTCACGACCCTCGGGCGTGGCGGCTCCGATACCTCGGCGGTGGCCGTGGCCGCTGCACTCAAGGCCCAGGAGTGTCTCATCTACACGGACGTTGACGGCGTCTACACCACCGACCCCCGCGTGGTGCCCGAAGCTCGGCGCCTTCACACGGTCAGCTTCGAAGAGATGCTGGAAATGGCGAGCCTTGGCTCCAAGGTTTTGCAGATCCGCTCGGTGGAGTTCGCCGGCAAGTACCGGGTCCCCTTGCGGGTGTTGTCGAGCTTTACACCCTGGGACATCAACATCGATGAAGAGGCCCAATCGGGCACGCTGATCACTTTCGAGGAAGACGAGAAGATGGAACAAGCTGTCGTGTCGGGCATTGCCTTCAACCGTGACGAGGCCAAGGTGACCGTATTGGGCGTGCCCGACAAGCCCGGCATCGCCTACCAGATCCTGGGCCCAGTGGCCGACGCCAACATCGATGTCGACGTGATCATTCAGAACGTGTCTCACGATGGCAAGACGGATTTTTCCTTCACCGTGCACCGCAACGACCACGCCCGCGTGCTGGACCTGCTGCGTGCGATCGTGGCGCCGGCAGTGGGTGCTGCCAAGGTCGAGGGCGATGCCCGCATCTGCAAGGTGTCCATCGTGGGCATCGGCATGAAGAGCCATGTGGGCGTGGCCGCGAAGATGTTCCGCACCCTCAGCGATGAAGGTATCAACATCCAGATGATCAGCACCAGCGAGATCAAGACCTCGGTGGTGATCGACGAGAAGTACATGGAGTTGGCCGTTCGGGCCCTGCACCGCGCCTTCGATCTGGATCAGCCTGCTGCGGCCTGAGTTGCAGGTCGGCGAATAGGGCTCGGACTCAGCGCTGGGGGGCGAATTGCGCGCTAGAATCGTAGGTTGAAACGGGGCTGTGACCGAGAGGCCGAAGGTGCTCCCCTGCTAAGGGAGTATGCGGGCAAAACCTGCATCGAGGGTTCGAATCCCTCCGGCCCCGCCAAGCGAAATGCCCGCTGAACCACTCCAGGTTCGGCGGGTTTTTTTTATTCAGTCCCGATAGCCCGGTGACTCGCGGTCGAGCTTGCGCAGCAGGGCAGGCCATGCGATGCCCGGGCCCTGGCCAGCCGTGGCGTGCTTGAGCACCTCGGCGGTCCCCTGGAGGATGCTGGACGAAATCAGGCTGAGTTCGCCACCGTGCTGCGCATCGATCTGGATGCGGCAAGCGTTCTCCAGGATGTACATGTTGAGCCATGCCTCGGGAATGCTGCGACCGGTGGTCAGCAGCCCATGGTTGCGCAGCATCAGGAAGCTGCTGCTGCCGAGGTCGGCCTGAAGGCGGGGTTGCTCGTTTTCGCGCAGGGCCACGCCCTCGTAGTCGTGATAGGCCAGTGTGGGAACCACAAAGGTTGACTGCTGGCTGATGGGCAGCAGACCGGCCTTCTGGGCACTGACGGCCACGCCGGCGCGCGTGTGGGTGTGCATCACGCAAGCCGCATCGTCTCGGGCGGCATGGATACAACTGTGGATCATGAAACCCGCTGGGTTCACCGGGTAGGGGCTGTCCGAGAGTTTCTGGCAGGCCTGATCCACCTTCACCAGGCTCGAGGCGGTGATTTCCTCGAACAGAAGCCCATAGGGGTTGATCAGGAAGTGGTGCTCTGGCCCGGGAATGCGGGCGCTGATGTGGGTGAACACAAGGTCGGTCCAGCCATACAGGGCGGCCAAGCGATAGGCCGCCGCCAGCTCCACACGAAGCGCGCGCTCGGCGTCGGTGCAATCACTCATGTGGAACTCCGCATCCGTTGGGCTCTTGGGTCTCAGCGACCGTTCTTGGCTTGCTGCGCCAACTGCATGGCCGAGGCAATCAGACCTGCGACCTCGCCCATGTGCCCAGGCACGATCATGGTGTTGTTCTTCTGGGCCAGTTGGGCATAGGCGTCCACGGCGCGCTCGGCAACCTTGAGCTGAACGGCCTGATCGCCGCCGGGCGCCTGGATGGCTGCGGCCACCTCGCGGATGGCCTGTGCGGTGGCCGAGGCAACCGCCACGATGGCTGAGGCCTCACCTTCTGCCTTGTTGATCTCGGCCTGCCGTTCGCCCTCGCTCTTGGCGATGTAGGCCTGGCGCTCGCCTTCGGCCAGGTTGATCTGCTCCTGCCGCTTGCCTTCCGATGC
>JBEAWD010000168.1:0-3332 GCA_041160585.1 Pseudomonadota bacterium
CAGATACACCGGCACATCCCAGGAAGCGCCCTCCCCGGTCACGCTGGCCGCCGGTTGATGATCGCCCACGAAGATGTAGAACGCCTCGCGACCGGTGTGCTCGCGCAGGTAGTCGCCCAACCAGCGATAGGTGTAGTGCACCATCCGCACATAGTCCGGGCGCATCTGGGTCCAGTTCGGCCGCTCAGCCAGTGCGCGCTGCGTGTCGGCTTCGTCGAAGGGCTCAGGCGTCAACAGCCGTCCCCAATCGCTTTGGTACGGCGGCACCGGGCTGAAGGGCAAGTGCATCGTAATGGTCGGAAAGAAGGTGAAGCGCGGTTTGACGCCAGGGCGCCGGGGATGCAGCGCCTCCAGCTTGGCGACGGCGTACTGGTCGGGAATCTTCCAAAAGCCGATGGGCGGACCCGGGTAGTCCAGTGACGGCCCGTCGACGTATTGGTCGAAGCGGTAGAAGGCCCGTTCCGGCCACGGCCAGAAAACCCCGGGGTAGACACCAAAGGTCTCGTAGCCCTGCGCCTTGAACAGGGTGACCAGGGTTTCGCGTTGGGTGGTCAGCAGCACATCGTGCCGCATGGGGTCGGTCAGGTCGATACCTGAGAGCAGCGAGAGGTGGGCCAGGTCCGAGCCGCCCGCAAAGGTTGGGGATTTCAGAAAAGCCGACACGACCTGGAAGCCACCGGCCCTCAGGTCACGCTCGAAGCGCTGACGCGCGGGGGCCAGTTCGGCGTTCATTTGCGGATCGTCATGCGTCACGGCGCCCAGTGACTCCAGCGGCATCAGCATCACGTCTGCCCCCGCCAGGGCCGCCAAGGCGCTGCCCTCGGGTGCGCTGCGCGCATCATCCACTGGGCTGTGCGGGGGCAGCCAGGCGGCCTGCTGCGAAGCCGACCATGCACCCATCAGCACCTGCGCCTGGCGCCAGGCCACTGGCAGCACCGGCTTTGACACATAGGGCCAGGTGGCTTGCACGCCGGCATAGTTGGCGCCCGCCAGGCCCACGGCGGCGGCCGTGAGCAGCCAGGCCCACGCACGCTGGCGTGCCGCCGAAGCCACCACGTGGGCCATCACGCCGACACCCCAGCGCAGAACGGCATACACCATCCACAACAGCAACGCGGCGCCCAACACCACCGCCAGCGTCAACCACCAGGGCCACTCTTGGGCCGACACCCACAGGAAGCGCGGGACTTGAGGGATGTCCCAGTAGGCGTTGATGGGCCGGCCGAACAGCGCGGGCACGGTGACATCGGCATAACGGCCCAAGACCAGCAGCAGGTAGCCCAGGGTGATGGCGCGAAGGCCGCCGGAGCCCACGCGGCCACGCCACGAGACCAGCACCAGCACCAGCACCCACAGCCCGATGAATTCCGGCGCTATGCGTGCGTCAGGCACCACGAAGGGTGTGGGCCACCAGGTGCTGAAGCTGAGAAAGGCATTGAGCACGAGCAGTGCAAGCAGCCCGAGGCCAAAGCGCATCAACCGCGCGCGGCGCTCGTCTTTTTCGGGCTGCGGGTAGAAGATGGGTCGGACGGCAGACACAATCACCGTATTGTCTCGAACCCGGCTCACTCGCGCAGCCCGTCGGGCATCGAAGGTGCACAAGGTCCACATGGCGTACCCTGCTCACGAACGCACCCTGGTGCTGTTCAATCACGACTTCGACCAGATCGCGCACCGCAAGCTGCGGGGCCAATGGCCCATGGTCAGCGGGGGCTTCGACCTGTTCGCCTTTCCCAGTCAGTTGCGCCTGGCGTGGTTCGACCTGGAGCGCTTTGCCGCCTGGCAGGCGGTTCGTGCGCAGGCCCAGGGCTGCAGGGCGGTGGTTTCGCACCATGAGCAGTTTGGCGCCTTGGCCGCGGCCATGGTGGCCGAGCGCCTGGGTTGGCCCGGCACGCCGGTAAACGCCGTGTTGGCCTGCCAGCACAAGCTGTATGCGCGCCAGGTGCTGCAGCAGGTGTGCCCGCAGGCCAATATTCCCAGCGCACGGTGGGTGCCCCAAGCCGACGCCCGCATCCAAACCCATACCCTGGCGGGCCTCATGCCTGCGCCTGCCCCTGGGCAAGATCCCTTGAGCTACCCGCTGTTTGCCAAGCCGATCAAGGCGGCCTTTTCCGTGCTGGCGCGTGAGATCACCCACGGTGCGCAGCTGCGCCAGCTCGTGCGCTTCGGTTGGTGGGAGTCCGCGGTGTTGCGGCTGCTGTTGCAACCCTTCGAGCGTGTGGTGCGTTCACGACTGCCCCAAGCCGGAAGCGCGGTCGGCCTGATGCTGGAGCGCCCCGTGCACGCCCCGCAGTTCAACCTCGACGGGTATGTATTCGAGGGTGAACTGCGTCCGCTGGGCGTGGTGGACGCGGTGATGTACCCCGGCACGCAGGCCTTCATGCGTTTTGACTATCCCAGCCGGCTACGGCCCGAGGTGGTGCAGCGTGCCACCGAGGTGGCGCGCCGCTTTCTGAACGCGGTGGGCTTCGACCACGGCTTGTTCAACATGGAGTTCTTCTATGACGAGCGCAGCGATGCGCTGTCAGTGATTGAGTTCAACCCCCGCATGGCCTCGCAGTTTTCGGATCTGTATGAGCGGGTGGACGGCCTGAACCTGCATGAGATCGGCCTGTGCCTGGCCCATGGCCGCGACCCTGCGCAACTGCCACGCGGCATACCCACCGCCGTTGTCGCGTCAAGCTTCGTGTACCGCAGCTTTCCTGGGCGCAAGCCCCTGCCTTGGCCCAACGCGCAACGCCGTGAACTGTTGCAGGCGGCCTACCCCGACGCGCTGTTGATGGACTATCCCCGAACCGAAGCGGCCGTGGCGCGCGACCACAAGTGGCTGGGCAGTTCTCGCCACGGCATCCTGCACCTGGGTGGTGCCGATTCGAAGGATTTGGCGCGCCGGTGCGAGGTGGCCAGCCACCTGCTGGGCTGGACGCCGGCCTGTTGGCCGAGGTCTTCATCCGCATGACGCGTGGGCAGGACAGCCTGATGATTGAGGCCGGTGCCGCAAGCGGCGCTTCAGGCGCGTCGGGTCCGGCTGCAGACGCCACGGCGCTCGACTTGTCGACCGTCGAACTGATTTTGGTAGAGCCCGATGAGCACGAACGCGCCGAGCACGAACGGGTGCTGGCCGAACTCGACAAGGCCAGTGGAGGCAAGACGGTGTGGCGCCTACTTGTGTCATAATCGAGGGCTTCCGGAAATCGCTTCGGGCGTACGACCAAGTTTCCGGGCGGTTAGCTCAGCGGTAGAGCACTGCCTTCACACGGCAGGGGTCGCAGGTTCGAACCCTGCACCGCCCACCAAGCTTCGATCTCTCCATCGAAATCAAGCACTTAGGC
>JBEAWD010000169.1:0-2664 GCA_041160585.1 Pseudomonadota bacterium
GGCTGGCAAAACGGCGCCTTCATGCAGGTCTTCGTCCGCAGCTACCAGGACAGCGACGGCGACGGCGTGGGAGACCTCAAGGGCCTGATCTCGCGTCTGGATTACCTGAAGGATCTGGGCATCCGTGGCCTGTGGCTGATGCCCATCCACCCCAGCCAGGATGGGGACCACGGCTACGCGGTCAAGGACTACCGAAATGTCGATCCCCGCTACGGCACACTGGCCGACCTGGATGCGCTCATCAGCGCCGCGGCCGCTCGCGGCATCGGCGTGATCGTCGACTACGTCATCAACCACAGCGCGGGTGAACACCCGGCCTTCACCAATGCGCGGGCCGGGGCCGACAACGCTTTCCGAAACTGGTATGTCTGGCAGGCCAGCGCACCCACCAACTGGACAGTGTTCGGCAACAACCCCTGGCGGCGCGACCCCACCGGCTGGTACTACGCGCCCTTCTGGGACCAGATGCCCGACTGGAACCTGCGCAACCCGGCGGTGGAGTCCTGGCACCACGACAACCTCCGCTTCTGGCTGAACCGTGGCGTCGCCGGCTTCCGTTTCGACGCCGTGGGCCTGCTGATTGAGAACGGACCGAGCGCCTTCAACGTTCAACCCGAGAGCCGCGCCTTCATGCAGCGCGTCCAGGGTGTGCTTGGCGCCTATCCCCGCCGATTCATGGTCTGCGAAGCGCCCGACGATTCTCAAGGCTTCGCCTCGGTGTGCGGCAGCGCTTTCGCCTTCGACCTCAACGGACGCATCCTGGGTGCCATCCGCGGCAACGTCAATGATCTGGATGCGCTGCGCCGGTACTTCACCCAGGCGGCTCCGGGAACGGCCACCTTCCTGGCCAATCACGACGAGTTTGCCGGCAACCGCATCTGGAATCAGCTCGGCGGTGACGTGGCGGCCTACAAGCTGGCAGCGGCGTCCTACCTGCTTCTGCCGGGCACGCCCTTCGTCTACTACGGCGAAGAAATCGGCATGGCTGCGGCTGCCAGCCTCGCCGGCGATCCCAAGCTGCGCACGCCCATGAGCTGGACGGCCGACTCGTTACGCGCGGGATTCACCACCGGCACGCCATACCGGGCACTGTCGGCCAATGTGGGTACGCAGAACGTGCAGGCCCAGCAAGCGCAGCCCGACTCCCTGTTGAACTTCTACAAGGCCATGATCGGATTGCGCAACTCGCGCCTGTCCATCGCGCGCGGCAGCTATGACAAGCCATTCCTGCAAGGCTCGGTCCTGGCCTATACACGTACGCTGGGTCAGGAACGCACGCAGGTTCTGATCAATTACGCAGACCGACCCGGTCGCATCACCCTCACCGACCTTCCGTCAGCGGCCGTGCTGACCACCCTGTGGCCGCAAGGCATGGCGGTCACCAGCGCCAACACCGGGCAAGCTGAAATCGAAGTGGCCCCTCGCAGTGTGCGGGTGCTGGACGTGAAGTGACATGAACACCATAACCCTCGAAGGGCCACGACTGAAAAACGCGTTACTGGCCATCCTTGGCGCAGCACTGATGTGCGCCTGCCAAAGCACGGGCCCGGCACCACAGGGTGCCAGCAGCTTCGACCAGCGGGCGGTGGCTGTCATGCCACGCGACAACGGCCTGGACGAGCACTGGCACCAAGGCGCCTTCATGGAAATCTTCGTGCGCGCCTACCAGGACAGCGACGGTGACGGCATCGGCGACCTGCGCGGCCTCATCTCCCGACTGGACCACCTTCAGCAACTGGGCGTGCGGGGCATCTGGCTGATGCCCGTCACCTTGAGTGCCGATCGCGACCACGGCTACGCCACCACCGACTTCCGCCGGGTCGAGCCGCAGTACGGCACGCTCGAAGATATGCGCGAACTGCTGCGCCAGGCCCACCGCCGTGGCATCGGCGTGATCATGGACTACGTGATCAACCACGCCTCGCACGAATTCCCTGCGTTCCGCGAGGCCGTGGCCAACCCGCGCAGCCCCTACCGCGACTGGTTCATGTGGTCCACGGATGCCCCGCGCGGCTGGGACATCTGGGGCAAGAACCCCTGGTATCACGCGGCCTCCAAGCCTTGGGAATTCAAGGGCGAATGGAAGGACCTGCCGGCCCCTCCGCCTGGCGCGAAGGACCACTATTTCGGCACCTTCGGCGCCCACATGCCCGACTTCAACCTTCGGCATGAACCGGCCCTGCGCTACCACTTCGACAGCCTGCGCTTCTGGATGAACATGGGCCTGGACGGCGTGCGGCTGGATGCGGTGCCGCACATGGTGGAAAACAACGCCCAGGACTGGAACGACCAACCCGAGAGCCGCGCGCTGACCAAGCGACTGCAGGACCTGGTGAAGTCATACCCCAAGCGCTACACGGTGTGCGAGGCCACGGCCAGCCCCGAGGTTTATGGCCGTGCCGATGTGTGCGGCGCTGCGTTTGCCTTCGGGCTGATCCCACACATCGTGGCTGCACCCAAGGGCGATGAAGCGGCGGTGCGTGCCATGGTCGACTACTGGAAGACCGCGCCGGCTGGCATGGCCACCTTCCTCTCCAATCATGACATCTTCGCGGGCCGGCGCGCCTGGGACCAGTTCGGCGGCGACGAGGCTCGTTACAAGCTCGCCGCCTCCACCTACCTGCTGATGCCAGGCACACCCTTCATTTACTACGGTGAAGAGGT
>JBEAWD010000214.1:0-2512 GCA_041160585.1 Pseudomonadota bacterium
TCGGTGGAAGCGCGAAGCCCGCTGCTGGACCATCGCGTGATCGAGCTCGCCTGGCGGATGCCGGCATCACTCAAGGCCGAAGGCCCCAGGCTCAAGGAAGTGCTGCGCCGCAGCCTGGAGCACCACGTACCGCGTACCTTGTTCGATCGCCCCAAGCGCGGCTTCACGCCGCCGATGGCGCGGTGGCTGCGCCATGAGTGCAAGGCGCCCGCGCAGGATCTGATGGACAGCTTGCTCGATCACACGCGACATCGCTGGAACACCGATGCCATGCGCCGTGCCTGGCAGGGCCAGCAGGCGGGTACCCGCCATGAGGTCGATCGCGTATGGACGCTGATCACCCTGGAGCTGTGGAGGCGTGAATGGAAACTCGACCTGCCTTGAGCGCGGCACCGCGCCCCGTGACCGTGCTGGCCCTGTCGTCGGGTGGTGGCCATTGGTTGCAGCTGTGTCGCCTGGCCGCCGCCTGGCAAACCGAGCGGGTAGTGACCGCCTGCACGGCGCCGGGCCCTGCGATGCCCTGCCCCGTCCTGCGGCACCACCGACTGCGTGACGCCACCCGTTGGAACCGTTGGGGCTTGCTGGTTCTGGGGGTGCAGGTCGGCCGCTTGATGCTGATCGAGCGCCCTGATGTGGTGGTGACCACCGGCGCAGCACCGGGCCTGTGGGCCTTGTTGTGGGGGCGGGCGATGGGCGCTCGCACGGTCTGGATCGACAGCCTGGCCAATGTCCAGCAGCTGTCGTCTGCGGGCCGCCTGGCCCGTTGGGTGGCCACCGACTGGTGGACGCAGTGGCCGCATCTGGCACAAGACCCGGCCATGCACATGAATACGCGCGCGGCGACGCGAAGATCCGGGCGAGGCCCGCACTACCGCGGGGCCGTCTGGTGAAGCGTCTGCAGGTGTTCCTGACGGTGGGGTCGCAGATGCCCTTCGATCGGCTGACCAACGCCATGGCCCGTTGGTCTGCCCAGCGACCGGCCGTGGCCGTCACGGCGCAGATCGGTGCATCAAGCCTGAACCCCGCGTCCTTGTGGCCGATGCACTGCCGATCGACCCTGGGCCCCCACGATTACGAACGGCAATGTCGGCAGGCCCACCTGATGGTGGCCCATGCGGGCATGGGCTCCATCTTGACGGCACTCGAGCTGGACAGGCCGCTCGTCGTCCTACCGCGACGCGGGCACCTGCGGGAAACACGCAACGACCATCAGCTGCACACGGCACTCCAACTGTTGGCGCAGCAGGCACGGGAGGCGGCAGGTTTTGACGCTTCAAGCCAGCCGCTTCCCAGCGTACAGGTGGTGCTGGATGAGACCCGCCTGCCCGAGGTGCTGGACCGCATGTGCATGGCCCTGCTGGCACGGGATACGCCTAACGCACCTCGCGCGATGCAGAGCCCTGCGGCCACCCCAGCAGGCGAATCAAGGCCCGCCAGGGCCGCCCTGGTCCAACACCTGCGGGCGCTCATCGATTCGATCCGACCGGCTTGACGCCACGTCCAGCCACTCGTCAGCGCCTGCCATGGCCAGCGCGTCTTCGGTCAGCGACCAGTCCTCGCCACCGCCGCCACAGGCCGTCAACAAAGTCCCCACCAAGGCCATCAGGCCCGCCCGGTATCCCCATCCTGTGCGCATCGTCCTCTCCGTCTCGTTGCCAAAACGGAGGATTTGTACCTGCCCAAGCGTTGAGTTTGCTCACCTCATCGCGCAATCATTTGCAAGAGATGTATCCATCGATTTCGAGGGCTCACCGGATCCGCAGGGCTACCCACCGCAGGCCACATTGAACACCAGAATCACGCCACAACACGGTGGGGCTGCTGCCGGGAAGCGTTCGATTGTCCAGCGGCGTGCCGCGCCTTTCATCCTGCTGCGCGGCGCAGCGCAGGCTCAAGCCTTGAGCCAGTTGCCACGACACGCCCAGTCCCGCCCGATCAAGCCGATCCTGCCAGGCCTGATCGGCCAGCGGCAAAGCGGCCGACAGGCTTTCCAGCGTCCATGATTGCCGCCCGATCCGGTCGATGCGCGACCAGGAGGCATACACCGAAGCCCGGTGGCTGAAGTCCCACTGCACCGCCACGCGAGCCTGCCGCACATCGCTGGCACCCTGAAGCACCAAGCCCGCCGAGTCGATCCATGATGCCGATGCCTGTGCCTGTTGGCCTTGGTCGCGACTCCATTGGGCCTGCACGCTCCAGTGGCTGCCAGGCCGCCAGCGCAGTTCGCTGTGCAGGCTGCGCGCGGCCAGTTCGATCCGGCGCGTGGAAGGGTCTGCCGATGCAGGGTCACTGCCCGCGGGCGGCCGCCAAGTGCGCGAACCCTGCCCCGTGGCAGCCCGCACGGTCCACGCATCGCCGGGGCGCGGCACCCAGGTCCATTCCCCCTCCCACAGGCCTTGGCGGTAATCCAGGGCCGGTTGGATGCCATTGGCCAAGGGCACGGCCGCCTGCACGCCCATGAGCTCGCGGCGGCCCAGCGCCCACACCACCGCGCCGGCCGCTTCACCCCGCA
>JBEAWD010000227.1:0-2544 GCA_041160585.1 Pseudomonadota bacterium
CTGCCGCCGATGTCGGCGTGGTGGCCGCGGCTGCCCACGTAGAACAGCGGCTCATCCCCCACCCCATGACCGTCCACCCACACCGGCGTGATCACGGTGACATCCGGCAGGTGCGTACCACCGTGGTAGGGGTCGTTCAGCACGAATACATCACCCGGCTTCATGCGGCCACGGTTGTCGGCAATCACCGTTCGGATGCTCTCGCCCATCGACCCCAGATGCACCGGCATGTGCGGCGCATTGGCGATCAGATTGCCCTGCGCATCAAACAGCGCACACGAGAAGTCCAGCCGCTCCTTGATGTTCACCGAATGCGCCGTGTTCTGCAGCTGCAGCCCCATCTGCTCGGCGATGTTCATGAACAGGTTGTTGAAAACCTCCAGCAGCACCGGGTCCACCGTGGTTCCTGCCGCAAAGCGCTGCGCGCGCGGCACACGGCGCACCAGTTCCAGGTGATCCAGCGCGGTCAGTGTGGCGCTCCAGCCAAGCTCCACCACCGTGGTGGCGTTCTGCTCCGCGATGATGGCCGGGCCGTCCACCACATCGCCCGGGCGCAGGTCTTCCCGCACCACCAGGGCTGCTGGATGCCACTGCCCGCCCGAGTACACCCGCACCGTGTCGCGGCGCGGCACCTCACGCATCTCGTGCAAGGCGTGGCGCGTCTCGGCCGGCGCATCGCCGCCCACCACCACCTCTACCGAAACCGCTTCCACCACCAGGCGCCGGCCCGGCATGAGGAAGGCAAAGCGCTGGCGGTAGGCCGCCTCGAAGCCGGCCACGATGGTGTCCCGGTCCCCACACGGCACCACCAGCGCCGAATCGCTGCCTTCGTAGCGCACATGCACGCGGCGCTGCACCCGCGCGGGCGCCTCGCTGAAGCGCTGCCGCTCAATCTCCGACAGGGCTGCCTCAGCCAATGCATCCAGCACTTTGGCCACGGCCTGCAAAGCCGCGTCATCCAGCACCCGCTCCACCGACTGTTCACGGATCACCGTCTGGTCGGCCAGCCCCATGCCATAGGCCGACAGCACGCCGGCCAATGGATGCACGAACACGCGGCTCATGCCCAGCGCGTCGGCCACCAGGCAGGCGTGCTGCCCCCCCGCGCCGCCAAAGCACTGCAGGGTGTAGCGCGTCACATCGTAGCCACGCGCCACGGAAATCTTCTTGATGGCGTTGGCCATCTGCTGCACGGCGATGTCGATGAAGCCCTCGGCCACGGCTTCGGGCGTGCGCCCCGTGCGTGCCGCCAACTCCGCGAAGCGCTGCTGCACCACCTCAGCATCCAGCGCCTCATCGCCGCCCAGCCCAAACACCTTCGGAAACCAAGCCGGCTGGATCTTGCCGACCATTACATTGGCGTCGGTTACCGCCAACGGGCCGCCGCGCCGGTAGCAGGCAGGCCCCGGATTGGCCCCAGCGCTTTGCGGCCCCACCCGGAAGCGCGCACCGTCGAATTCCAGGATGGAGCCCCCACCGGCGGCCACAGTGTGGATGCTCATCATCGGCGCGCGCATCCGCACACCCGCCACCTGGGTCTCGAACTCGCGCTCGAATTCGCCTGCATAGTGGCTCACGTCGGTGGAGGTGCCGCCCATGTCGAAGCCGATCACCCGCGCGTGCCCGGCCAGCGCCGCCGTTCGCGCCATGCCCACGATGCCGCCCGCCGGCCCGGAAAGAATCGCGTCCTTGCCATGGAAGACCGACGCATCGGTCAAGCCGCCCGAGGACTGCATGAAGAACAGCCGCACACCCGGCATCTCGGCGGCCACCTGGTCCACATAGCGCCTCAGGATGGGGCTGAGGTAGGCATCAACCACGGTGGTGTCGCCGCGGCTGACGAACTTCATCAGGGGACTCGTTTCATGCGAGGTGCTGATCTGCGTGAAACCCACCTCGCGGGCGATGCGGGCCGCTGCGGCCTCGTGCGCCGTGAAGCGCCATCCGTGCAGAAAGACAATGGCCACACTCCGCAGCCCGGCGTCGAAGGCAGCCCACAGGCGTTCGCGCAGGTGCGCTTCATCGAGTGCCTGTAGCAACTCGCCCTGCGCGCCCACACGCTCCTGCGCCTCGATCACCCGCGAATACAGCAGCTCCGGCAAGGAGATCTGCCGATCGAACAGGCGCGGCCGGTTCTGGTAGGCGATGCGCAGCGCATCGCGAAACCCGGCCGTGGTCACGAGCAAGGTGGGTTCCCCCTTGCGTTCCAGCAAGGCGTTGGTGGCCACGGTGGTGCCCATCTTCACGCAGGCCACCTGCCCCGGCGTGACCGGCTCCCCGGGCTTGAGGCCCAGCAGGTGCCGAATCCCCGCCACCGCCGCGTCGCGGTAACGCTCGGGGTTCTCGCTCAGCAGCTTGTGCGTGACCAGGCAGCCATCGGGCCGCCGGCCCACGATATCGGTGAAGGTGCCGCCGCGGTCGATCCAGAATTGCCAACGCATCATGCGAGTTTAGGCGCGCACCGAGCTCATCCCTCGGGAAACCCTGGTTCCGCCGCGCACCTCCACTTCCTACATTAGGGGCTTTACCCCCATCCACCAGGAG
>JBEAWD010000232.1:0-8712 GCA_041160585.1 Pseudomonadota bacterium
TGTGCATCTTTGTGCTGCGCTCCTTCCTGTTCGAGCCCTTCAAGATTCCCTCGGGTTCGATGATCCCCACGCTGGCCGTGGGCGATCTCATCCTCGTGAACAAGTACCACTACGGCATCCGCCTGCCGGTTGTCCACACCAAGTTGATCGACCTCAGCCCCGTGCAGCGTGGCGACGTGATCGTGTTCCGCTATCCCGTGGACCCTCGCGCCGACTACATCAAGCGCGTGGTGGGCCTGCCCGGCGACACGGTGGCCTACCTGAACAAGCGGCTGACGATCAACGGCCAGCCGGTGCCCACCACGGCCATGCCCGACTTCTACGATGAGGACAGCCTGCGCTATGCCCAGCAGTGGCAGGAGGTGTTGGGCGACAAGCCACACCGCGTGCTCACCGACAAGGCGGTGCCCCCCTTCGTGATGGGCACCTTTGATCATCCGCACGCCAAGGCCTGCCAGTACACGGCTGAGGGGGTGCAGTGCACGGTGCCGGCCGGCCACTACTTCGTGATGGGCGACAACCGCGACAACTCGCAGGACAGCCGCTATTGGGGCTTCGTCCCCGATGAGAACATCGTGGGTCGCGCCTTCTTCGTGTGGATGAACTTCGGCAACCTCGGCCGCATCGGCGCGTTCAACTGAAGGCCGGGGGCAATCGACGCGTGAGCAAGCCAGCGGCCCCCACTTCCCTGGAACAGCTGCAGCAGCGGCTGGGCCATCGGTGGGCGCAGCCGGCTTTGCTGCAGTGCGCGCTGACCCACCGCAGCTACGGCATCGACCACAACGAGCGGCTGGAGTTCCTGGGTGACAGCGTGCTCAGCGCAGCGGTCTCGCGCCTCTTGTACAGCCGATACCACGACAGCGCCGAGGGTGACCTCACGCGCGTGCGCGCCCACCTGGTGCGTGAGGAGCACCTGCACCGCCTGGCCTTGGAATTGGAGCTTCCCAGCCTCGTGCGACTGTCCGAAGGGGAGGCCAAGGGGGGCGGCGCACAGCGACCTTCGATCCTGGCCGATGCGCTGGAGGCCTTGGTCGGTGCGGTGTTCATCGATGCCGGCTATGAGGCGGCAGCCGGTGTGGTGCAGCGGCTGTTCGGGCCACTGATCGACAGCGCAGACCTGTCGCGCTGGACCAAGGATCCCAAGACCGAGTTGCAGGAATGGCTGCAGGGGCGGCGCCTGCCGGTACCGGCCTATCGCATCGTGGCCACCCGGGGTCAGGCCCACGCGCAGACCTTCGAGGTTGAATGCGCCGTGTCGGCCCTGGCCATGACCGAGAGCGGTCAGGGGCGTTCGCGCCGTGCGGCCGAGCAGGAAGCGGCGCGGCGCCTGTTGGACCAACTCAAGTTGCAGGACGGGCCCGAAGGCTCGGTGCCGGCCTGATGCGCGGCCGATCAGCGTGTGCCCACCTGAACAGTAGACGACCGTGACCACCACCGCCAACACACCGCCGTCCCACGATGCAGCGGCCGGGCCTACCCGCTGCGGCCTGGTGGCCATCGTGGGGCGCCCCAACGTGGGCAAGAGCACGCTGCTCAATGCCCTGGTGGGTCAGAAGGTGAGCATCACCTCGAGCAAGGCGCAAACCACACGCCACCGCATCACGGGGGTGCGCACCCTGCCGGGCCAAGCGCCCGGCACCGGCTCGCAGTTCGTGTTTGTGGACACGCCAGGTTTCCAGACCCGCCACGCCACGGCCCTCAACCGCAACCTCAACCGGACCGTGCAGTCGGTTCTGTCGGATGTGGATGCGGTGATGTTTCTGGTGGAGGCGGGCAAGTTCACACTGGATGACGCGAAGGTGCTGGCCCTGTTGCCCGAGCACAAGCCGGTGATCCTGGTGGCCAACAAATTGGACGCGGTGCTCAAGCGCGAGGCCATGCTGCCCTGGCTGCAGCAGATGCAGCAGCGGCGCAACTTCACCGAGTTCGTGCCCATGTCCGCACGGCGGGCCGCCGATGTGCAGCGGCTCTTGGGCATCGTCGAGCCGCTGCTGCCGCAGCAGCCGTGGTTCTACGAGGAAGATGCACTGACCGACCGCAGCGAACGCTTCCTGGCCAGCGAGATCATTCGCGAGAAGCTGTTTCGCCTGACCGGTGATGAGTTGCCCTACAGCTGCACCGTGGTGCTCGACAAGTACGAGGAAGAGGGGCGCCTGCGGCGCATCAGTGCCAGCATCGTGGTGGACCGCGACGCGCACAAGGGCATGATCATCGGGGCGCAGGGCGAGCGTCTCAAGCGCATCGGCAGCGAGGCGCGCCAGGACCTGGAGCACCTGATGGAGGCCAAGGTCTTCCTGGAGTTGTGGGTGAAGGTGCGTTCGGGCTGGGCCGACAGCGAGGAGCACCTGCGGTCTTACGGCTATGAGTGAGCCGCGCCGTCGGGCCGAGCCGCGGGCATTGGCGGCTTATGTCCTTCATGCCTACGACTGGAGCGAGTCCAGCCTGATCCTGGACCTCTACACCCGCGAGGAAGGCCGCGTGGTGGCCGTGGCCAAGGGCGCCAAGCGCCCGTATTCTCAGCTGCGCCCGGTGCTGCTGCCCTTTCAGCGGGTGTCTGTGCAGCTTGGCCGCGCCAAGGGCGAGGATGCGCAGGACGAGGTGCGCACGCTGCGCGCAGCCGAATGGGCCGCCGGATCGGCCGTGCTGCCTTCATCGGCGCTGTTGGGCGCGTACTACCTCAACGAGCTGTTGATGAAGTTTGTGCCGCGCGGCGCCGCGCAGCCCGAACTCTTCGATCACTACCACGATACCCTGCAGGCCTTGTCGATGGCCGCAGGGCCGCTGGTGGAGGGGCCCGCGCACTCGGCTGACGAAGCCCCGGCATCGGATGCCTTGCAGCAGCTGCAGGCGGGCCTGCGGGCCTTCGAGCTCTTGCTGTTGCAGGACCTGGGCCTTCTGCCGGATCTGACACAGGACGCGCTGGGCGGTGGGCTGCTGCAGGCCGGCGAGCGCTACACCTGGCAGCCTGAGCTGGGCTTGGTGCGGGCCGGTGGGCAGGACGAGGCCCTCAGCGGCCAGGAATGGATCCACCTGCAGGCTGCGCTGATGGGCGGGCACCGGGCCGCGCTGCGCCAGGCCTGTCAGGCACCCCGCGTGGCCCTGCGCACCCTGCTGCGCCGCGCCTTGGCGCACCACCTGGGCGGCGCTGCGCTGCGCACCCGAGAACTCATGCAGTCCCTGCGCCGCTTTGGCGTGCGGACCCCCACCGGAGCGACACCATGAACCCCCTGATGCTGGACAGCGGCGCAGCACATCGGCACGCCACCACCGCCTTGTCGGTGAACGTCAACAAGGTGGCGCTGCTGCGCAATTCGCGCCACTTGAACATTCCCAGCGTGGTGCGCGCAGCCGAGTGCTGCCTGCAGGCCGGCTGCCAGGGCATCACCATTCACCCGCGCCCGGATGAGCGGCACATCCGCACGGGGGATGTCGATGAAATTGCCGCCCTGATGAAGCGTTGGCCGCAGGCCGAGTTCAACATCGAGGGCAACCCTTTCCACAACCTCATGGATATCGTGCGGGCCGCGCGGCCGCACCAGGCCACCTTCGTGCCCGACTCGGTCGACCAATTCACGAGTGACCATGGGTGGAACCTGCCCGCCGACAGCCAGCGCTTGCGCCCGCTCATCGAGGAGTGTCACGCCCTGGGCGTGCGGGTGAGCCTGTTCATGGACCCGCTGCCCGAGGCCATGGTCCACGCGCGCGAAGTGGGTGCGGACCGCGTGGAGCTTTACACCGAGGGCTATGCACGGGTGCACGCGCAAGCGCACGGCACACCTGAGTTCGCCCACTGCCTGGCCACCTACGCGGCCGCGGCACAGGCCGCGCTGCAGGCCGGGCTGGGTGTGAACGCCGGGCATGATCTCAACCGCGACAACCTCACCGAGTTCCTGCAGGCCGTGCCGGGCGTGGCCGAGGTGAGCATCGGCCATGCGCTGGTGGCCGATGCGCTGGAGTTGGGCTACGCGGCCACGGTGCAGGCCTACCTGGCTGCCATGTCCGCCCCATCGGGGGGCCGGCCATGATCATCGGTGTGGGCACCGACCTGTGTGACGTGCGCCGCATCGCCTCGACGCTGGAGCGGCGTGGCGAGCGCTTTGCACAGAAGGTGTTGGGGCCCCATGAGATTGAGGTGTTCCGCCAGCGCCTGGCCAAGGTGGAGCTGCGCGGCATTCGCTACCTGGCCACGCGTTTTGCGGCCAAGGAGGCGTTTTCCAAGGCCATCGGTCTGGGCATGACCTGGCCCATGACCTGGCGCGCTTGCGAGGTGGTCAAAGCCCCGAGCGGGCAGCCGCACATCCGCTTGCACGGCGAACTCGCGGCCTGGTTCGAGTCCCGTGGCTGGCAGGCCCATGTCAGCGTGACCGATGAATCCGATTACGCCACGGCCTTCGTGGTGGTCGAACAGCGCGTGCCGGGTGCAATGGATTGCAAACCCTGATACGAAACGCGCGGCAGGTGGGCAGAATAGTGGCATGAGCCCTCATGCCCCCATCGTCCTCGACATCGCCGGCACCCGCCTCACCGCAGATGACCGACGCCGCCTGAAGCATCCGCTGACCGGCGGCCTCATCTTCTTCGCGCGCAACTGGCAGGACCGTCGACAGCTCACCGAGCTGACGGCCGAGATCAAGGCCATCCGGCCCGATGTGCTGATCTGCGTCGACCACGAAGGTGGCCGCGTGCAGCGCTTCAAGACGGATGGCTTCACCCACCTGCCGCCGATGCGGGCTCTGGGTGAACGGTGGATGCGCGACGCGCGAGGCGCACCGGGCAGCGGCGCCTTGGCGGCGATGAATGCGGCCTCGGCCTGTGGGTTCGTTTTGGGTGCCGAGCTGCGCGCCTGCGGGGTCGACCTGAGCTTCGCGCCGGTGCTCGATCTCGACCATGGCGGCAGCACGGTGATCGGTGACCGCGCCTTTCATCGCGACCCCCGTGTGGTGAGCGCGCTGGCGCAAGCCGTGGCCCATGGCCTGCGACGCGCCGGCATGCACCATTGCGGCAAGCACTTTCCCGGTCACGGCTTCGTGAAGGCCGACAGCCACACCGAGGTGCCCATTGACCGGCGCAGCCTCAAGGCCATCCTGGCCGACGATGCGGTGCCCTACGCGGCCTTGAGTGCCACGCTCAGCAGCGTGATGCCCGCCCACGTCATCTACCCCAAGGTCGACAGTCGGCCAGCCGGCTTTTCCTCGCGCTGGCTGCGCGACATCCTGCGCGGCGACATGGGCTTCACCGGCGCGATCTTCAGCGACGACCTGAGCATGGAAGGCGCCCGCCACCTGGAAGGCGGTGAGCTGAGCTATGCAGAAGCCGCCACCTTGGCGCTGCAGGCCGGCTGCGATCTGGTGCTGCTGTGCAACCAGAGCCTGGACGGCGGGCGTGCGGTCGATGAGCTGCTCGACGGATTGAGCCGGGCTGCCGAACGTGGCACCTGGCAACCCGATGCCCACAGCGAGCAGCGCCGTCAGAGCCTGCTGCCGCAGGAGCCGCCCCTGCCCTGGGATGACCTCATGCGCGAGCCGGCCTATCAGCACGCGCTGGAGCTGCTGCCGTGACCAAAGCCGCCCCGCGCGCCTCGGCCCCGCGCGAGGCCGGCGCTGCGCAGGACCGCGAACGCCGGCGCCTGCAGATGGCCGACATTGCGCGAATGGCGGGTGTGTCGGTGTCGACGGTGTCGCGGGCCTTGTCGGGCAGTGCCCTGGTCAATGCCGAGACCCGCAGCCGCGTGGTGGACCTGGCCAAGTCCCTGAACTACACCATCAACCAAGGCGCGCAGAACCTGCGCCTGCAGAAGAACCGCACCGTGGCGGTGGTGGTGCCCTACGACGCCGCTTCGCGTCAACACATCTCCGACCCCTTCTTCCTGGCCATCGTGGGCAGCATCGCTGACGCACTGACCGACCAGGGCCATGAGGTGCTGCTGTCGCGCGTGGACGCCGAGGACCTGGGCCGTGCGGTGGCCCCCTACGACGCCGGTCGTGTGGTGGGCGTGATCATCATCGGCCAGTGGCGACACCACGATCAGCTCAACGAATTGGCCGCGCGCCACGTGCCGCTGGTGGTGTGGGGGGCTGAGATGCCCCAGCAGCTGTACTGCACCGTGGGCGGCGACAACCGGGACGGCGGCTATCAGGCCACGCGTCACCTGATCAAAGGGGGGCGCAAGCGCATCCTGTTCTTGGGCGACCCCCAGCTGTCCGAAGTGCGGCTTCGTCACCAGGGCTACCTCGATGCGCTCAAAGAGGCCGGCATCAAGGCCGATCGCCAATGGTTGCTGGATGTACCTTTCGAAGAAGCGGCAGCTCGGCGCCGGCTGGATGAAGCCTATCGTGACGGCATCGTCTTCGACTCGGTGGTGGCCTGTTCGGACCTGCTGGCCTTGCAGGCGGTGCGTGCCGTGCGCGCCACCGGCCGCAGCGTGCCCGGTGATGTGTCGATCACGGGTTACGACGATGCACCGCTGGCCGCGTGGAGCGATCCGCCCTTGACCACGGTGCATCAGCCGGTGGACCAGGCCGGCCGCCTGATCGTTGAAGCCCTCTTGGCCCAGTTGCAGGGCCGGCCGCCTCGTTCGCGCACGATGCCGGTCAAGCTGGTGGTCCGTAAGAGTACCGTCGGCTAGCACTTGCAATCGATTCCAGCCCAAAGATCTCTCTTGTGCCGCCGCACCCCTGCGGCGACTTTGTCACCCGGTTCTGGAGTCGCCCCATGAAGTTTGCCGTCTGCGGTGAAGCCCTCTTTGATGTGTTCGCCACCGCCCACACGCCCACAGGGGTGTCGCTCGATGCCCGCATGGGGGGCTCGCCCTTCAACGTGGCGGTGGGGCTTGCGCGCCTGGGTCAGTCGGTGGGCCTGGTGACGGCCCTGTCCGATGGGTTTCTAGGCGAGCGACTGATGGCCGCCCTGCACGAAGAGCGGGTCGACACGCGGCTGATTCAGCGCTGCCCGGCCCCGGCCACGCTCAGCCTGGTGGGTGTGGACTCGGCGGGCGTGCCCTCCTATGCCTTCTATGGCGAGCAGGGTGCCGACCGTCTGTTGGACGCATCGGTGCTCAAGGCCTGGCCGAGTGAGGTCGCCTGCATCCACTTCGGCTCCTATGCGGCCGTGATGGGGCAGACCGCCCATACCCAGCGCGCCATCATTGAGCAGGCTGCATCGGGCGCGGTCATCTCCTACGACCCGAACGTGCGACTGAATGTTCAGCCCGACAAGGCCGAGTGGCGCGCGCACTTGGATTGGATGCTGCCGCGTACCCACCTGCTCAAGGTCAGTGAGGAAGACCTCGACTTGCTGTTTCCGGGGCAGGCACCTGCCGAGTTCGCCGCACGGGCCTTGGGCGCGGGCGTGGCCATGGTGGTGGTCACGCGAGGTGCGAAGGGGGCCGAGGGTTGGACGGCCCAGGGCCATGTGCAGGTGCCGCCAGTGGCCGTGGCGGTGGTCGACACCGTGGGGGCTGGCGACACCTTTCAGGCGGCCTTGTTGACCTGGATCGCCGAGCAGGGGGCCTTGAGCCCGACGGCATTGAAGGGCTGCTCGGTCGAGTCCATGGCCCGTGCCCTCGCGTTTGCGGCACGCGCGGCAGCTGTCACCTGCAGCCGGCGCGGCGCCGATCTGCCCAGGCGGGCCGAACTGCAGGATTGAGTGCGCTTGGGCACGCCCCATGCGCAGCGCAAGGTCCCCGACCGTTCCCTGTACGAGACCTACCCGCTTGAGCGTCTGAAGGCCGCGGCGGCTGTCGCTTTGTTTGATGACGCCGCCGCCGTGGCGGCCCTGGAGGCGTCCCTGAAGACCGGCAAGGCCGCGTCACCGATCAGCAGCACCGGCAGGCCGTCTTCATGGATGGAGACATAGCGCGAGCCGCCGGCCAAGATGGGCACGCCGCGCGCGGTGATGTTGGCATTGCCTTCGCCGCCGGAGGATTCCGAGCGCAGACCCGGCACCGAACACAGGACTTCGGCAGCGCTTTGTGCGCCGGACTTCACGATGGACTCCGAGGCTATCGTGCTGACCGACACCGACGGGTCCATCTTGGACTTGGCCACGGCCGTTCCGGTGACGATCACGCGGTCCAGGTTCAGGCCATCGGCCGGGGCGGCAGGCGCCGCGGCGGATTGGGCCTGGGCACCCCAATGGGCCAGTGCCAGGGTGAGCGCCACAGCCAGCGGGCGGGCGACGGGGGTCTTCTTCGACATAGGGGCTCCTCGGCGTTGCGGCCGCTTGACGGTGGATGGGCAATCCGTGCACCGAAGACGATGCAGACGATTGCGAAGCACTGACTCCCCCGCGCCTGGTCTGTGTTTCGGAGGTTCAGACGGTGCCAGCATAGAAATCGATTGTTGCAAACGCAATCGTTTGCAATGGGTTTCGGATCAGGGAATTCCCTTGTCGCCATGGCGTGGATACTTGAGAACGCCCGCTTTCTGCCCGCCGGGCCCGTACCCAAGGGTTTCCACGTTTGGAAACGATTTCAATCTTTTGCTCAAAATCCGGCCGCGCCCCGCCGGCCCCACGCGGGCCCCAAAACCCCACCGCCCCATCCCACGCCATGTTCAAGCCCATCCTTTCCCTGCAGCAGATCATTCAGATGAACGTGGGTTTTCTGGGGCTGCAGTTCAGCTTTGGCCTTCAGCAAAGCAACATGGGGCCCATCTACAGCTACCTGGGGGCTGACGAGG
Source organism: Pseudomonadota bacterium (assembly GCA_041160585.1). GTDB lineage: Bacteria > Pseudomonadota > Gammaproteobacteria > Burkholderiales > Burkholderiaceae_C > RFTU01. The sequence goes on from JBEAWD010000232.1 coordinate 8,679, forward strand.
CCAGCCTGCCGCTGCTGTGGTTGGCCGGTCCCAT
>JBEAWD010000289.1:0-8109 GCA_041160585.1 Pseudomonadota bacterium
GGTCGGCACAGGGACGGCCAGCCCGGCCATCGGCGCGGTCCGAAACGCGCCCCTGGATCCGCGCCCCGAGGTGACGGGCCTGTTCATCCAGGCGGGTGCCTACAGCAAGGCTGAGGATGCCGAACAGCAGCGGGCACGTCTGGCCATGCTCGGCTTCTCGGCGCGCATCTCCGAACGGGAACAGGGCGGTCGCGCGGTGTTTCGCGTGCGCGTGGGCCCTTATGAAACCCGTGAGGAAACCCAAGGACCCATGGACCGGCTGCAAGCCGCCGGCATCGAGGTCAGCCTGGTGCGCGTGGAGCGCAGCCCGGCACCCTGAGCACCACGGATCGCAAACCAAGTTCGACCGTGCGTGACCGGCCCGCCAGCGCTGCGCCGTCGACAGGATCGGATACTGAACCAACCGGAGCAACCATCATGAAACGACGCGAGTTCCTGCAGCACCACTCGAAGGCCGCCGCCGTCTTGGCGATGGCAAGCACCAGCACCCTGGCCGGCCTGAGCCCGGCCGCACGAGCGCAGGGCGCCGCCGACTTCATTGAAGGCCGCGACTTCCGTCGCCTGGGAACACCCGCACCCGTACCGGGCCACGGCAAGATCGACGTGGTCGAGTTCTTCTGGTACGGCTGCCCCCACTGCCATGCGCTGGAACCGGCGCTGGAAGCCTGGTCGGCCAGGCTGCCGGCCGATGTGGCCTTTCGGCGCATGCCCGTGGTCTTCGGTGCGCTGCACGAGTCGCACGCGCGGATGTTCTTCGCACTGGAGGCCCTGGGGCAGCTGCCAACGGTGCACAAGCGGATCTTCGCGGCCTTGCATATTCAGCGCCGCCGCCTGGACAAGTTCGACGACATCGCGGCCTTCGTAGCGGAGCAGGGCGTGGACAGGCAGAAGTTCACCGAGGCCTACAACGCCTTCGGCGTGGCCTCCAAGGTCAAACAAAGCCAGCAGTTGGCCCAGGCCTATGCGCTGGAGGGCGTGCCCGCCCTGGGTGTGGCCGGTCGATTCCTGACCGCCGGCTCCATGGCCGGCAGCAACGAGCGGGCCCTTCAGGTGGCCGACAGCCTCATCGCGCGCTCGCGTAGATCGGCTTGAAGCAGGCCAGTGCCTGCGCCATCAAGCGCTCCAGGGCGGCCCAAGGCTCATGGGGCCAAGCCGGGTCCCTCAGGCCTTTAACGATGCCATCGACCGTACTGGCCGCCTGCACCAGTGCGGCCAGTTCGTCGACCGACACGCGCGGCGCCACCCGCTCGAACAGGCGCTCCTTGAGTCCCCACACGCGCTGCTCGCGCAACGCCATGGGCAGGGGCTTGCCCTGTTGAAGTGCATCCTTCACGCGCCACAAGGCGCGCAGGTCCTCGGCCAAGGTCCAGTGCACCAACACCGGAGCCTCACCTGAGGCGCGCAAGCCCTGCAGCATGCGCTGCGCACGCGCGGCCTGGCAGGCCAGGACCGCTTCGGACAACTTGAACACGTCATAACGGGCCACGTTCAGCACCGCGTCTTCCACCTGCTGCCAGCTCAGCGTGCCCGACGGATACAGCAAGGCCAGCTTCTGGATTTCCTGGTGCGCCGCCAGAAGGTTGCCCTCCACCCGGTCGGCCAGGAAGGACAGGATGCGCTGGGCTTCTTCGCCCTGCCCCACGTCCAGACCCTGCTGGGCCAGCCGCCGCGCCATCCAGGCCGGCAGATCCTTGCGCTCCACCGGGTCGATGCGGATGCTGAGACCGGCAGCGTCCAGGGCGGCAAACCAGGCACTGTTCAACTGCTCGCGCCCCAGGCGCGGCAGGAAGACCAAGGTGCACACATCGTCGCTGGGCCCCTCGCAGTACTGCTGCAGGGCCTGCGAACCTTCCTTGCCGGGCTTGCCCGACGGGATGCGGATCTCGATGAGCTGGCGCTCGGCGAACAGGCTCATCGCCCGGGCACTGGCCAGCACCGCGCTCCAATCGAAGTGGGCCCCACTGACGGTGTGTACCTGGCGGTCGGTGTGGCCCGCTGCCCGTGCGGCCTGGCGCAACACGTCGCCCGCCTCCTGGGTCAGCAAGGGGTCATCGCCGTGGATCACATACACCGGGCGCAGGCGGCCACCCGCCTTGTCCAGGTGTTGGGTCAGCTGATCGGGGCGCAGTTGCATGCGGGTGTGTCCGGGGTGCGGGTTTGGTGGCGGCGTTCAGCGCATGCCCGCTGGCGTTCGGGTTTGGGGTTCTGCGTCCGTTGACGGCAACACCACCGCCTCCAGGCGGCGAATGATCTGCAACACCACGTCGCGCTCCAGCACGCGAAAGATCTCCTCTTCCTCGCGTGCCTTGGCCAGGGCTGCGCTTTCGTTGGTCGACAGGTCGCGTTGCAGGACCAGGTCGGTGGGCTCAATGAGCGAGCGCCCTTGCGCCGTGGCCAGGGAAAACCGCACACGAAGCCGCAACACCAGCTCGCGCACCAGTCCGGCCGACGTCAGGCCGGTGACGATCTTCTCCCGCTGTGCACCGTCCACACGCAACACCACCTGCACCGGCGCCGGTGGCTCCAGCAGCTGCACGCGCCCGCCCAGCTGCCGCCGCAGTTCCTGGCCCAGGGGCGTCTGGGGCGAGGCCCCCACCAACTGCAGCCGGGAAAAAGCCAAGGAGGTGGCACCACGCAGCTTGAAGCCACAGCCACCAAGGATCAGCAGGCCTGCCGCGCCCAGACCAAGACGCAGCACCTGGCGGCGCTGCGCAAGGGCGGCCGACAGGGCTGGCGCAACCCAATCCATCACACCACCACGTTGACCAGGCGACCCGGCACGACCACCACCTTGCGCGGCGCACGGCCTTCGGCAAAGCGCTGGAACTCTGGGCTCGCCAGGGCCGCGGCTTCGATCATGGCCTGGTTGGCCTGCGCGGGCACGCGGATGCTGCCGCGCATCTTGCCGGCGATCTGCAGCACCAACTCGATCTCATCCTGCACCAGGGCCGCCTCATCCACCTGCGGCCACGGGGCGTCCAGCAGTTCACCTTGGCGCGCGGCATACCCCAAACCGGTCCACAAGCCATGCGTGATGTGCGGGCAGGCCGGGTACAGCGCACGCAGCAGCACCGACACGCCTTCGCACAGGGCCGCGGCATCGCCATCGGCCGATCCTGCGTCCGCGGCGCCTTCAGCCGACGCCGGCTCGAAGGCCTCCAGCGTGTTGAGCAGCTTCATGCAGCCCGACACCACCGTGTTGTACTGCATGCGTTCATAGTCGTAGCTCACCTGCTTGAGCACCAGGTGCACCTCGCGCCGCAGGGCCTTGGCTTCGGCACCGAGCGCCGCGCCGCTGAGGTCGCCGGCGGTGGCCCTCTTCAGCAGTGCCTCATGCTTGGCGCCCAGTGCCCACACGCGCTTGAGGAAGCGGTGAGACCCTTCCACACCGGCGTCGTTCCACTCCAGCGTCTGCTCAGGCGGTGAGGCGAACATCACGAACAGGCGCGCCGTGTCGGCACCAAACCGATCGATCAGTTCCTGCGGGTCCACGCCGTTGTTCTTGGACTTGGACATGGTGCCCACGCCCTCGTAGGTGATGGGCGTTCCGGCCGGCAGATCGCCCTTGGCCTGCTTGAGCTTGGCCCCCACGATCTTGCCGCCCTCGTCGAAGACGTTTTCGACCTCGTGCGGCCAGAAGTACTCGATGCCGCCCTTGTCGGTGCGACGCGAGTAGATGTGGTTGAGCACCATGCCCTGCGTGAGCAGCCGAGTGAAGGGCTCGTCCACCTGGACCAGGCCCACGTCGCGCATCACTTTTGTCCAGAAGCGCGCGTACAGCAGGTGCAGGATGGCGTGCTCGATCCCGCCGATGTACTGGTCCATGCCCGCACCGCCGGCGGCGGCACCACGGCCTGCCATCCAGTAGGCCGTGCCCGAACCCACCATGTGCTGCGCATCCTTCGGGTCGCAATAGCGCATGTAGTACCAGGACGAGTCCACGAAAGTGTCCATCGTGTCGGTCTCTCGCCGCGCGGGCTTGCCGCAGCTCGGGCACTTCACCTTCAGGAAGGACTCGCACTTGCTCAGCGGATTGCCGCTGCCGTCGGGGATCAGGTCTTCGGGCAGCACCACCGGCAGGTCGGCTTCGGGCACCGGCACCGCGCCGCAGCCGGGTTGATCGGGCGTGCCGTCGCAGTGGATGATGGGAATGGGTGTGCCCCAGTAGCGCTGACGGCTGATGCCCCAGTCGCGCAGGCGCCAGGTGGTGCGCTTCTCGCCCAGGCCCTTGTCCGCCAGGAAGCCGGCCACCTTGTCCACCGCATCCGCATGGCCCAAGCCGTCCAGGAAGCCGGAGTTCACGCAGCGCCCGCTGTGCTTGTCGGCGTACCACTCATGCCAGCGCGTGGCGTCGAAGGACTGGCCCTGCACCGCCACGACCTGCTCGATGCGCAGCCCATACTTCAGGGCGAAGGCGAAGTCGCGCTCATCATGTGCGGGCACGCCCATCACCGCACCGTCGCCGTAGCTCATCAGCACGTAATTGCCCACCCACACCGGCACGGCCGCACCGGTCACCGGGTGCGTCACGTTCAGGCCAGTAGGCACGCCTTCCTTGTCCTTGGTGGCCAACTCGGCCTCGGTCGTGCCGCCCTGCTTGCAGGCCTCCACAAACGCCGCCACCTTCGCATCACGCGCGGCGGCCAGTGTGGCCAGGGGATGCTCGGGCGCCACGGCGCAGAAGGTCACGCCCATCAGCGTATCGGCCCGCGTGGTGAACACATACAGGCGGCCGTCCTGAACGAGGGCGCCATCGTCACCGCGGATGTCGTGGGTGAAGGCGAATCGCACACCCGCGCTCTTGCCGATCCAGTTCTCCTGCATCGCCTTCACGCGCTCGGGCCAGCCGGGCAGGCCGTCCTTCACGTGCTGCAGCAGTTCCTCGGCGTACTGCGTGATGCGCAGGTAGTAGCCCGGAATCTCGCGCTTTTCCACCAGGGCGCCGGATCGCCAGCCGCGCCCGTCCACCACCTGTTCATTGGCCAGCACCGTCTGGTCCACCGGGTCCCAGTTCACCACCTGGGTGCGGCGCTCGGCGATGCCCTTTTCCAGCATCTTCAGGAACAGCCACTGGTTCCACTTGTAGTAATCAGGCGAACAGGTGGCGACCTCACGGCTCCAGTCGATGGCCAGTCCCATGGCCTTCATCTGCCCCTTCATGTGGGCGATGTTGTCGTAGGTCCACTTCGCCGGCGGCACCTTGTTCTTCATGGCCGCGTTTTCCGCGGGCAGGCCGAAGGCGTCCCATCCCATGGGCATCAGCACGTTGAAGCCCTTCATCCGAAGATGCCGGGTCAGCATGTCGTTGATGGTGTAGTTGCGCACATGCCCCATGTGCAGCTTGCCGCTGGGATACGGCAGCATGGAGCAGGCGTAGAACTTGGCCTTGTTGGGGTCTTCGGTGACGCGGTAGGCGTCGTGCGCGGCCCAATGCGAATGGGCCGCGGCTTCCACCTCACCGGGCAGGTACTTGGGGTTCATGGGGCGGAATTGTAGGAGGCCGCCCCCCAGTGGAATCGGTGACGAAGGCGATGCGCGACAGCCCCGCTGTCTGCAAGACCCCAATCAACTCGGCCACCTGCCCGTAGGGCACCGACTGATCGGCGCGCAGCTGCACCTCGGTCTTGGGGTCGCGCTGCGCAGCCTGCCGGGCCTGGGCCACCAATTCTTCACGGTCGGCCCGCTGGTCGCCTACATAGGTGCGCCCCTGCGTGTCCAGCGCCACCAGCAGGGGTTTGGGCGCCTGCGAGGGCGCAGCCGCGTCACTGCGGGGCAGATCCAGCTTCAGGCTGTTGCTCATGAGCGGCGCGGTCACCATGAAGATCACCAGCAGGACCAGCATGACGTCGATCAGCGGCGTCATGTTGATGTCGCCCATGGGCTCAGCGCGCGTGCGCCCAGGCAAACGCCCGAAACTCATCGGTCACGCTCCGACAAGACCGTCAGCAGGTCGTATGCAAACCCCTCGAGCTGCTCTTCAGCCGCGCCCACCCACTTGCCCAGCAGGTTGTAGCCGAGCACCGCGGGGATGGCCACCGCCAGACCGACGGCCGTCATGATCAGCGCCTCGCCCACCGGGCCCGACACCTTGTCGACCGTCACCGCGCCCGACAGCGACATCTCCACCAGTGCATGGTAGATGCCCCAGACCGTACCAAACAGGCCGATGAAGGGCGCCGTACTGCCCACCGAGGCCAGCCACACCTGCCCCATGCGCAGGTGAGCCAGGCTGGCCTGCAGCGCTTGCCGCAGCCGCCGCGTCAGTTGCGCCGCACCGGACGCACCCGTGGCCAGACTGCCCTCCAGTTCCCTCGCCTGGGCCGCGTCCAGCAAGGGCAGCAGAACGCCCTCACGGTCCAGCGCACTCAGTCGATCGCGGGCCAAAGCCCAGTCGGGTGCCGCCCAGAAGGCATCCAGGGCGCGCGGCATGTCGGCCGCCACCCGGCGCAGCACCCAAGTCTTCCAGATGATCAGCGCCCAGCTCATCACCGACATCAGCAGCATGAGCAGCGCCACGGCACGGCCCACGTTGTCGGTTTGGCCCCAGAAGTCGGAAAAGCCGTTCATCGGTTCACGCGTCGGTGCGTCGGTGCGTCGGTGCGTCAGGGACTCGGGCCCTCAGACCCGGAAACCCAGCACCTGGGCCATGTCGAACAGGCCCGCGCCGCGCCCCATCAGAAAGCGGGCGGCGCGCAGGCTGCCCTGTGCATAGGTCACGCGGCTGCTGCTCTTGTGGGTGATTTCAATGCGCTCGCCGGTACCCATGAACATCACCGTGTGGTCACCCACCACATCACCGCCGCGCACGGTGGCAAAGCCGATGGTGGAGGGGTCTCGCTCCCCCGTGACGCCTTCGCGGCCATACACCGCACAGTCCTGCAGTGTGCGGCCCAATGCGCCGGCCACCACCTCGCCCATGCGAAGCGCCGTACCGCTGGGCGCATCCACCTTGTGGCGGTGGTGGGCCTCGACGATCTCGATGTCGTAGCCTTCGTTCAGTGCGCGAGCCGCCATGTCAAGCAGCTGCAGCACCACGTTGACACCCACGGCCATATTGGGTGCCATCACCACGCCGATGTGCTCAGCGTGCGACGCCACCAGGGCCTTCTGTTCGGCCGAAAAACCGGTCGTGCCGATCACCATGCCCGTACCGTGGGCGCGGCAGGCCTGAAGATGCGCCAGGGTGCCTTCGGGGCGGGTGAAGTCGATGAGCACATCGGACACGGCGGCTGCGGCGGACACATCGGCCGACACCAACACGCCGCTGGCGCGCCCGAGCCAGGCCGTGGCGTCCAATCCCAGGGCCGGGCTGCCGGCCACGTCCAGGGCGGCACTCAGCACGCAATCGGGCGCCTGCTCCACGGCTTCAATCAGCATACGGCCCATGCGACCGCTGGCACCGGCCACGGCCACTCGCATGGGGCTGCCGCCCAAGCCCGGCGCAGCCATCAGCGGGGCTCCAGGGGCGGGTAGCTGCGCGCCGGGCCTTGAGGCAGCGGCGATGCGGCCGAATCGGTGCGAACCGGCAAGGGGAGCTTTTCGCGCTGCGCGGGCGTCAATTCCAGCGGGGGCACCTTGGGCGCCGGTGCACGCCGGTCGACCATGCCGGCCACGAACTCGCGCTCAGTGGGCAGGTCGGGTGCCACCACCCGTTCCACCACGTCGTTCTTGAAGTGCACGGCCACGGCCAGCCGTGCGGGAGCCGTGCCGCTGCCGGCAGCACGCTTGCTTTCGAACACGAAGTCCCATCGCTGGGCATGGAACACGCTGGTCAGCATGGGGCTGCCCAGCACATCGCGAACCTGTTCGCGCGGCATGCCAGGCTTGACCAGCGCCAGTTGTTCCCGGGTGACCACATTGCCCTGCTGGATGTCCACGCGATAGGGAGTCACGCGCTCGAGAAAGCCCGGCTGGCGCAAGGCGATCTGATCTGGGCGCGAGGCGCAGCCCACCAAGGCGGCAAGGCCGGCCACGGCAGCCAAGGCGCAGACCAGCCTCACGGGGGATGACGAAGACAAGGGATGCATGGGCGAGGCGCCCGTCAGGCGCGGGCACTGGCTATGATGGGACCATTCTAGTGGCCCGCCCCCGAACCGGCCGCCCCCATTC
>JBEAWD010000307.1:0-3428 GCA_041160585.1 Pseudomonadota bacterium
CAAGGCCATGCAGGGCCAGCAGGAGAACCTCGGCGCGCTCAAGCGCGACGTGGAAGCGCTGGTCGTGCTGCAGCGCGAGCGCTACTTGGAGGCCGCCAAGGCGGCGGGGGTGGCACCGTCCGCCAAGGGGCCGGTGGTGCCCGCGCCTGCGCCCCCGCGCACGGTGCAATACCCCCGGCCTCAGCCGCCCGCACCGGAAGGGGCGGCGCCGGCGGCCCCAGCCAGCGCTGCTGGGCGGTAATCGGATTTCAACGAGAAAGCGCAGGCTCACGACCGGCGCTTTTTTCTTGGGTGTGGCCGCTTAGCGCACCAGCCAGCTCCACCCTCAGTTCTTGTGCAACACCGTCACGCTGATGCGGCGGTTGCGGGGGTCGGCGGGGTCCTTCGAATTGAAGGGCATGGTATCGGCCACACCTTCGATCTTGGCGAAGCGACTGGCGGGAATATTGCGCCGTTCCAAGGCTGCACGTGTGGACTCCGCACGCTCGGCCGACAGCGACCAGTTGCTGCGGTCATCGCCGGGGCCGAAGGGGACGCTGTCGGTGTGGCCACGCACGGCCAGCTTGTTGTCGAGCTTGGACACCGCCGCTGCCACCTCGGCCACGAGCGCCTCGGATCTGGGCAGCAGCTTGGAGGTTCCCAAGCCGAACATCGAGAAATCGGCCTTGTCAATGATGTCGATGCGCAGGCCATCCTTCTCGCGTGTGAATTGCACCTGGTCCTTGATGTTCTCAAAGCGTTTGCTCTGCGCCAATTTTTGCTTTAGCTCGCGCTCAAGCTTGTCGAAATTGTCCTGCTCCTGCTGCTCCTGAGCTTCCTTGCGCTTGGCTTCCTCGTCCAGGTTGCCCGATCCGGTTCGATCGGCGGGGCTGTTCTCGGTTGGGCCGCCTTCGGACCGCGGTGTGACGCGTTCCATCATGGCGGTTTGCCGAGGGGGAGCTGGCATGGCCTCGGGGTCAATGATGGACTGACCTCCCAGAATGCCGCCCGAGCCAGAATTGCGCCCCATCTCTACGATGCTGTGAGAGGTCGAAGCTCGCATGTAGTCGGCGACTGACTTACGCTTGTCGGCCTCAGTAGCGCCCAGCAGCCACATCAGCAGGAAGAAGGCCATCATGGCCGTCATCATGTCGGCCAGCGCAATTTTCCAGGCGCCGCCGTGTGCGCCGCCGTGACCGCCGATGATCTTCTTGACGATGATCGGCGCAACATTGCCTTCGCCTTCCGGCGCGGCTTCCGCCGCTGGCTCATTGCTGGGCTGCGGCTGGTCGGTGTTGGCGCCACCAGGCGAGGCTTCCGGTGCTGCGCCCGCAGCACCCTCCACCTTCTCCGGCGCTTCCAACTCGGCGGCTTCAGCCATGGATTACTTGCCCCGCATCCCGTCGAAGATCTCGGAGAAGGAGGGCTGCTTCTCGTGGCTGATCGACACGCGTGCGGCTTCGATGATCAGGGGCATCGGGTGCCCGTGCAGGGTGCCCACGATCAGCTGCTTGACCACGTGGTAGATCTCCGCCTCGTCCTCAATGATCTGCTTGAGTCGGCCGGCCATCGGATCAACCAATCCATAGGCGAAGAACACACCCAGGAAGGTGCCCACCAGGGCGCCACCGATCAGGCCGCCCAGCACGGGAGGCGGTTGGTCGATGTTGTCCATGGTCTTCACCACACCCAGCACGCAGGCCACGATACCCAGGGCGGGCAGGGCGCCCGACAGTGATGCCAAAGCGTCTGCCGGCTTGAGCTCGGCATGGTGGTGGGTCTTGATCGCGGTGTCCATCACCTCTTCCACCGCATAGGGGGACAGGCTGCTGGAGGACACCACCATCAGTCGGATGGTGTCGGTGATGAAGTGCAGAAGCGAGTGGTCCTTGAGCAGGGCAGGGTACTCGCCGAAGATGGCGCTGCCTTCTGGGTTCTCGATGTGCGCTTCCAGCGCCACGGCGCCTTCGGTCTTGAGGGTCTTCAAGATCTTGGCCACGATGAAGATGATGCTCAGGTAGTCATCCTTCTTGTACTTCGGGCCCTTGAAAATCTTGCCCACACCGGCGCCCACGCCCTTGAGCACGTCCAGGCTGTTGCCGATCAGCATGGCGCCCACACCGGCGCCCACAATGATGAAGGTTTCGATCGGCGCGGCCTTGATGATCGGCTTCATGCTGCCGCCGGCGATGATGAAGCCGCCGAACACGCAAACCATCAATACGACGATGCCAATGATCGCAAACATGAATCTCTCCGATCTGTCGGGTCAGGCACCTGAATAGGCCTGATACACGGCAATTTGACGCCGCCGCCGAGGGTTATGCAAAATTTGGGCCAATGATAGGCCTCTTTGGCCTGGGGGCTCGGCCAGGCCGAGCCGCGGCGCGGCAAAGAAAGAGGACGGGGGTGAAGCGCCGGCAGACCGGGCCGTCTCCTGCCTCACGCCGCCCGCATGGCGTACTTGTTGAGCTTTTCGATCAACGTGGTGCGCTGCAGCTGCAGCAGCCGGGCGGTCTGCGACACATTGCCGCCGGCTCGGGCCAGGGCCTGTTCCAGAAGGCTGCGCTCCATATCGGCCAAATGGTCCTTTAGCGAAAGACCCTCGGGCGGCAGCACCACCGTGGGCCCGCCCTGGGCCATCAGGATGGACTGTTCCACGTCAGAAGCCACGCAGCCGTAATCGGCTGTCGGTTCGGCCACCGCCTCCACCAACGGGGTGGCGGGCACTATCAGGTTGTACACGGCCGGGGCCGTCTGTGCGCGCTCCAACAGTTCCTTGTGCGCGGCGTGCAGGCCCTTGGGCAGCATTTGCAGCGGGATGTCGCGCAGGCTGACGCAGCGGCCGCTGAACAGGGTGGTGAAACGGTCAACCAGGTTGGCCAGTTCCCGCACATTGCCCGGCCACCCATAGGTCTGCAAAACCTGGACGGTTTCCACATCGAAAGTGATGGGCTCGCAACCGACCGGTGCAAGGCGGCTGGCGTGATGGACCAGCAACTCAGGCACATCCTCGGCGCGGTCGCGCAGGGCCGGCGAGGCCATGGGCAGCACGTTCAACCGGTAATAGAGGTCTTCACGGAATCGACCCGCCGAGACCTCAACCTCAAGGTCGCGGTGGGTGGCCGCAATCACGCGCACATCAATTTTGGTGCCTTGGGCCGATCCCACCGGGTCGACCGTTCTTTCCTGAAGCACGCGCAGGAGTTTTACCTGCATTTCCAGCGGCAGGTCGCCGATCTCGTCGAGGAAGATGGTGCCGCCGTGGGCCTGCTCGAACCGGCCGACGCGGTCGACCAGCGCGCCGGTGAAGGCCCCCTTGCGATGACCGAACAGTTCGCTCTCAATCAGTTCGCGTGGGATCGCCCCGCAATTGATGGGCACAAACCGGCCACCGCGTCTCTCAGACGTTTCGTGCAGCGCGCGGGCAATCAATTCCTTGCCGGTTC
>JBEAWD010000005.1:0-20758 GCA_041160585.1 Pseudomonadota bacterium
AGATCGCGCAGGCCTTGAAGGACGGCCAGTGCGTGGCCGTGTTTCCCGAGGGAACCACCGGTGACGGACGTGCGCTGTTGCCCTTTCATGCCAACCTGCTGCAGGCGGCCATCGCGGTGCACGCGCCGGTTCAACCGGTGGCCCTTCGCTACCGCGACCGCGACCACGCCATCAGCCGCGCGGTGGAGTTTCTGGGCGAAACCACCCTGGCCCAAAGCCTGTGGCGGGTGGCTTGCGGGCAAGACCTGGTCGTCACCGTGACGGCACTGCCGTCGCGCGGCAGCGCCCACGCCGATCGCCGCTCGCTGGCAGCGGTGCTGCGCGCCGACCTGGCTGAGGCCTTGGGAGAGGCGCCAACGCTGCACGGCAGCCACGCACCTTCTGAAGAACCCGCAGAAGCCCTGTCTCCCTAGAATGCCTGCAGCTTCATCTGCTGCGCCCCATCCCATGAGCACCTCGCCCCCCTCGATCGACCCCCGCGACAAGGCTGAAATCCTGGCCCAGGCGCTGCCCTACATCCGCCGGTTTCACGGCAAGACGATGGTCATCAAGTACGGTGGCAACGCCATGACCGACCCCGCGCTGCAGAAGGCTTTCGCCGAGGACGTGGTCCTGCTCAAGCTGGTGGGCATCAACCCCATCGTGGTGCACGGCGGTGGCCCGCAGATCGACGAGGCCCTCAACCGCCTGGGCAAGAAGGGCACCTTCATCCAGGGCATGCGGGTGACCGACGAGGAAACCATGGAAGTCGTGGAGTGGGTGCTGGGCGGCGAGGTGCAGCAGGACATCGTGGGCCTGATCAATGCCGCCGGCGGCAAGGCCGTGGGCCTGACCGGGCGCGACGGGGGGTTGGTGCGCGCGCGCAAGATGCGTCTGCGCGACAAGGACGACCCCAGCAAGGAACACGACATCGGCCAAGTCGGTGAAATCGACTCCATCGACCCCAGCGTGGTCAAGGCCCTGCAGGACGACGCCTTCATTCCCGTGGTCAGCCCCATCGGCTTCGGGGCCCACAACGAGAGCTACAACATCAACGCCGACCTGGTGGCCAGCAAGTTGGCCGAGGTGCTCAAGGCCGAGAAGCTGCTGATGCTCACCAACATCCGAGGCGTGCTGAACAAGGACGGTGAGTTGATCACGGAACTCACCGCGCGGCGGATCGACGAACTCGTGGAGGACGGCACCATCAGCGGCGGCATGCTGCCCAAGATTGCCGGTGCCATCGATGCGGCCAAGTGCGGCGTCAACGCAGTGCACATCGTGGATGGGCGCGTGCCGCACGTGCTGCTGCTGGAGATCCTGACCGATCAGGCCTTCGGCACCATGATTCGGTCCCACTGAGCCCGCTGCGGGCTCGCACGGAGTTCCCACCATGGGATGGCCTGCCGTCGGCGCCCGCACTGTGTGGTTCTTTGACCTCGACAACACCCTGCACGACGCAGGATCCGCGGTCTTCCCGCGCATGAATGCGGCCATGACCGATTACATCCGCGAGCACCTGGGGATGCCACAGCAGGATGCCGACGCGTTGCGGGTGCACTATTGGCAGCGCTATGGCTCGACCCTTCTGGGACTCATGCGCCATCACCGGGTGAAGGCGGCGCACTTCCTGCATGAAACCCATCGATTCCCCGACCTGGAGCAGCGCGTGCGCGGCCATGCGCACGACCTGTACCGACTGCGGCGCCTGCCGGGGGTGAAGGTCCTGCTGACCAATGCACCCGCCCATTACGCGCAACGCGTTCTGCGTGCCTTGCGGATCGAGGACTGCTTCGACGCGGTGATCCCAATCGAGCACATGACACTGTTCGGCCATCTTCGGCCCAAGCCTGACCGACGGCTGTTCCGCCACTTGCCCGTGCTGATGAGGGTGGCCCCCCGGCGCTGCGTGTTGGTCGAAGACACCCTGGAGCACCAGAAGGCCGCCCGTGCAGAGGGCTGGCGCACGGTGTGGATGCAACGTTGGATGAAGGCGCGTCCTGGCGCACCAGCAGCCGTGTCGCGCGATCTTCACCGCCGGCCCACCTACGTGCACCGCAGGGTCCGAAGCTTGGCGGCCCTGTGACAGAATGGATCGCTCAGGTGCACGCCGCCGACCACCGACCCTCGCCGCCATGATGCCCCAGCCCGCCAGCCCCTTTCCCACCGTCGCTCCATCGGACGATGCCGCTGCTGGCGAAGCCGTGCCTGGAACCGGGCGCAAGCGTCCGCGTCCGGGTGAGCGTCGCATCCAGATCCTGCAGACCCTGGCCTCCATGCTGGAGCAGCCAGACGCTGACCGCATCACCACCGCCGCTTTGGCCGCTCGGCTGGAGGTGAGCGAGGCGGCCCTGTACCGCCATTTCGCGAGCAAGGCCCAGATGTTCGAAGGGCTGATCGAGTTCATCGAGTCCAGTCTGTTCACCTTGTTCAACCAGATCACCCAAGGTGCGGGCGACGGTCGCGACCACGCGCGTCGCATCGTGCTGGTGCTCCTGCAGTTTGCCGAGCGCAACCCCGGCATGAGCCGTGTGATGGTGGGCGATGCGCTCATCCTGGAGCATGAACGCCTGTCGGCCCGCATGGTGCAACTGTTCGACCGCGTGGAGTCCCAGCTCAAGCAGTGCCTGCGCGAGGCGGGTGATGCCGAAGGCTCAACCACGGCCACGGTCGATGCGCAGGTGCGTGCCTCGGCCCTCACCGCCCTGGCCCTGGGGCGCTTGCAGCGCTTCGCTCGATCGGGCTTCAAGCGCAGCCCCACCGAACACGCCGAGGCCACCCTGGCTCTCATGACGGTCTAGTGCGGCCGGCGGCCTTGCCCAGCGCCCGGATGCCCCTGGGGGGCGTGGCGGTGTACATCGGCCCGGATGGGCGGCAACTGGAACTGTGGCCGCAGCGCGCGGCCTTCGACCCCGAGCTGCGCCTTCTGTTGGTCGCCGATGCGCACTTCGGCAAAGCCCACACCTTTCGCCGCCACGGATTGCCGGTGCCCGCCGCAGCCGAAGGCGCCATGGTGCAGCGGCTGAACCACCTGGTTTCGGCCACCGGCGCCACCGAACTCGTGTTCCTGGGTGACCTCCTGCACGGCCCGTGGTCGCAGGAACCGCAGGCGCTCAAGACCCTGGCGGATTGGCGGCTGCAGCATGCCGCGCTGGAGGTGCACCTGGTGCGCGGCAACCACGATGAGCACGCCGGTGACCCTCCGGCCGACCTGGGCATCGAGGTGCACCAAGGGCCCCTGCGGCGCGGCCCCTGGGCCCTGGTACATGAACCCGAGCCTGTGGCGGGTGCCTACGCCCTGGCCGGCCATCTCCACCCGGGGGTGCGCCTGCATGAGCGCGGTGGCCTGAATCTGCGCCTGCCTTGCTTTCGAATGACCCCCGACTTCGGCGTATTGCCGGCCTTCGGCGCATTCACAGGCTTGCACATCCAGGGCACCTTGGGGGACGATCGGGTGTACGTGGTCGTGGAAGAGGAGGGCATGGTGGTGCCGCTGCAGCCTTGAACCGACCACCAGGCCCGACACCACACCCGACACCTCACCCGTACGCCAACCCGTACGCCAACCTGCACGTCAACCCAACATGGCCCTGACCGCACCCCAAGGCGCCCCTGGCGAACACCGTGCCGGCGAACTGCACCTGCAGCCGCATATGTTGGCTCGCCGCACCATCGCGCTGGTATTGGCCGGTGGGCGTGGCTCGCGCCTGAAGCAGCTCACCGACAGCCGCGCCAAGCCCGCCGTGTACTTCGGCGGGAAGTTCCGCATCGTCGATTTCGCCCTGTCCAACTGCGTCAATTCCGGCATCCGCAGAATCGGCGTGGTCACCCAGTACAAGTCGCATTCCCTGCTGCGCCACCTTCAGCGCGGCTGGTCTTTCCTGCGCGCCGAACTCAACGAGATGGTCGACCTCATGCCCGCACAGCAGCGGGTGGACGAGGAACACTGGTACCGGGGCACGGCCGATGCGGTCTACCAGAATCTGGACATCGTGCGCAGCGCCAACCCGGCCTACATCGTGGTACTGGCCGGGGACCACGTCTACAAGATGGACTACTCCGTGATGCTGCGCGACCACGTGGCCAGCGGCAAGCCTTGCACCGTGGGCTGTATCGAAGTGCCGCGCCGTGAGGCCCATGCCTTTGGTGTGATGGCCGTGGACGATCGGCGCGCGATCACGGCCTTCGTGGAAAAGCCGCAGGACCCTCCGCCCATGCCCGGGCGCTCCGACCATTCCCTGTGCAGCATGGGCATCTACATCTTCGATGCCGAATACCTGTACCGGCTGCTTGACGAGGACCTGGCCGATCCGAATTCGGAACACGACTTCGGCAAGAACGTGATCCCGAAGGTGGTGTCCGAGGGGCGTGCCTTGGCGCACCCCTTCTCGATGTCCTGCATCACCAATGGCAACCTGCACTACTGGCGTGATGTGGGGACCATCGACGCCTTCTGGTCAGCCAACCTCGACTTGGCCTCCATCACGCCGGAACTGGATATCTACGACACCAACTGGCCGATCTGGACCTCGCAGCGCCAACTGCCGCCAGCCAAGTTCATTCCCGACCGCACTGGCATGCATGGGATGACGGTCAACACCATGGTCAGCGGTGGCTGCATCGTCAGCGGGTCGCACGTGTCGAATTCGGTGCTGTTCTCCGAGGTGCGCGTGCATTCCTTCTGCTTCATCGATCAGGCCGTGATCCTGCCCGGGGTCACCGTGGGCTCGCGCTCACGGCTGAAGAAGGTCGTGATCGACCGCGGTTGCCGCATTCCCGAGGGCATGGTGATCGGCGAAGACCCGCAGGCCGATGGCCAGCGTTTCGAGCGCACCGAAAACGGCGTGGTGCTGGTGACGCGAAGCATGCTGGAGAAGCTGCAGGCCAAGCAGGACCCGCTCAAGGACAACGCCTGACTCGCTTGAAGATCCTTCAAACTGCGGCCGAGGCCGTTCCCCTGGTCAAGACAGGCGGCTTGGCCGACGTCGTGGGTGCATTGCCCGACGCCCTGGCCCGCGCCGGGGTGGCCAGCCGCTTGTTGCTGCCGGGATTTGCGCCCATGCGGGCGGCACTGAGCCATGCGCGTCGCCTGGCCACGCTGCCCTGTCCATGGGGCGGCTCGGCGCCGGTCTTGATGGCCGGTCGGCTCAAGCCCCTGGGCGATGCGCCGGCCTATCTCGTGGTCTCACCCGAGCTGTACGAGCGCGCGGGCGGCCCCTACAGCGACCCCACGGGTGCCGCCTGGGCAGACAACCACCGGCGATTCGCGCCCCTGGCATGGGCCGCGCGCGCCCTGGCGCGAGGGGCCGATACCGCCTGGAAGCCCGATGTGGTGCACGCGCACGACTGGCACGCTGGCCTGGCGCCGGCAGCTCTGGCCCACGCGGGTCAGCCCGCGGCCAGCGTGATGACCATTCACAACCTGGCCTACCAGGGCCTGTTTCCCGCACAGGCTTTTCTGGACCTCGACCTGCCCCAGGCCGCTTGGGCCGTCGACGGAGTGGAGTTCTGGTCTCAGGTGTCCTTCATGAAGGCTGGCCTGCACCATGCACAGGCCATCAGCACCGTCAGCCCCAGCTATGCCCGAGAGATCCTGAACCCGGCCATGGGCTGCGGTTTGGATGGTGTGCTGCGCGCGCACCCCGGTGGTGTGACGGGCATCCTCAATGGCGTGGACTATGGGGTGTGGCACCCCGGCACCGATGTGCACCTGCCCCAGCGTTTTGATGCCCGCGACCTGCGGGGAAAGGCCGTTTGCAAGGCCGAGCTGCAACAGTCCCAGGGCCTGCGGCCCGATCCACAGGCCATGCTGATGGCGGTGGTGAGCCGCCTGACCAGCCAGAAGGGCCTGGACCTGTTGCTGCAGGTGCTGCCGCAAGCGCTGCACCACGGCACGCAGCTCGTGGTGCTGGGGCAGGGCGATGCCGACCTGGAATCGGGCTTCGCCTCGGCGGCCCGAGACCATCCTGGCCAGGTGGTGCTGCTGCGCGCCCACGACGAAGCTTTGGCCCACCGTCTGTTTGCCGCAGCCGATGTGGTGTTGGTGCCCTCGCGGTTCGAGCCCTGCGGCCTCACACAGCTCTATGCCATGGCCTATGGCGCACTGCCCCTGGTGCACCACGTGGGGGGACTGGCCGACACGGTGGTCGATGCCACCCTGGAGTCGCTGGAAGACGACCAGGCCACGGGACTTGCCTTCCACCGATTCGAGGCAGCGTCGTTCTCTGCTGCGCTTCGGCGCGCGCAGCTGTTATGGCGTCGCCCAGCCCATTGGGCCCAGGTTCAGCAGCGGGCCATGGCGCAACGCTTCGACTGGGATCTGGCCGCAAAAGCCTATGTGGGCCTATACGAACGGGCGCTGGCCCGCCACAGCGCCCTGGCTACACTGAGCTGATGGCTGACTTACCTGATCTGCAGCGCCTGCTGCAGCGCGCGCACGACCTCATCGACCGGCTCGAACACCTGGTGCCGCAGCCGGCGGCGGCCCCCGACTTTCAGGCCAGTGTGGCCTTTCGCTGGCGCCGCCGCCAGGGCCATGGGCTGCTGCAGCCGGTGCGGCAGGTGGCCGCCATCTCGCTGAGTGACCTGCAGGAGGTGGACGGCCAGAAGGAACGCCTGGTGCGCAACACCGAGCAGTTCGTGCAAGGGCGACCGGCCAACAACGTGCTGCTCACGGGTGCGCGCGGAACCGGCAAAAGCTCCCTGATCAAGGCCTGCCTGCAGGCCTATGCGCCCCAGGGCCTGCGCTTGATCGAAGTGGACAAGGCCGACCTGACGGACTTGCCCGACATCGCCGACCTGATCGCCGGTCGCCCCGAGCGCTTCATCATCTTCTGCGACGACCTGTCCTTCGACGAGGGCGAGCCCGGCTACAAGGCCCTGAAGTCGGTGCTGGATGGCACCGTGGCCGCCGCGGCCGACAACCTGCTCGTGTATGCCACCAGCAACCGGCGTCACCTGCTGCCCGAATACAAGAAGGACAACCTGAGCTACACCCACACCGAAGACGGCGAGGTGCACCCCGGTGAGGTGATTGAGGAAAAGATTTCGCTGTCCGAGCGCTTCGGCCTGTGGTTGAGCTTCTATCCCTTCACCCAGGATGAGTACCTGGCCATCGTCGATCAGTGGTTGGGCCACTTCGGTTGCGACGCACAGGCCTTGGCGGCAGCACGTCAGCCTGCGCTGGTGTGGGCGCTGGAGCGAGGATCGCGCAGTGGCCGCGTGGCCTGGCAATTCGCGCGCGATTGGGCGGGGCGCGAGCATCATGGCGACGGGGCGGCCGGCCCTTCGTCGGACGTGCCGGCGCCCGATGGCTTGGATCGCGTGTGACCCTGCCCAAGGTGACGGCCGTGGATGGCGCGCAGCGCAGCGGCTCGGCGCCGGCCACCGATGTGGCCGTGGGCGTCCTGGTGCAGCGTGATGCGCAAGGGCGCGAGTGCACCTTTCTCCTGACCAGTCGCCCGCCGGGCAAGGTCTACGCGGGCTACTGGGAGTACCCGGGCGGCAAGTTCGAACCCGGCGAAACCGTGGAACAGGCGCTGTCGCGCGAACTGCACGAGGAGTTGGGCATCACCATCGGCACGGTGCATCCCTGGCGGCAGGAGCTCTTCGACTACCCCCATGCCCGGGTGCGCCTGCACTTCTGCAAGGTCTATGACTGGCAGGGTGAAATCGAGATGCGCGAGGGCCAGGCGATGGCGTGGTGCAGCCTGCCCGTGGGCGTCTCCCCCGTGCTGCCGGGCACGATGCCGGTCTTGCAGTGGTTCGCCCAGGAGTGGGCGCATGTAGGGCCCTTGACCCTGGAGAACTCGGCCCAAGCCCCTGGCTACACTGCGCCCATGAACTGGCTGGACGACATCAAATGGGACGCCGATGGCTTGGTGCCGGCCATCGCCCAGGAGGCCTCCAGCGGAGACGTGCTGATGGTGGCGTGGATGAACCGTGAGGCCTTGAGCCTTACCGCTCAGAAGGGCCAGGCCGTGTATTGGAGCCGCTCGCGAGGCCGCTTGTGGCACAAGGGCGAGGAAAGTGGTCATGTCCAGCAGGTGCAGGAGCTGCGCCTGGACTGCGATGGGGACGTCATTCTTCTGAAGGTCACGCAACTCGGGCATGATCCCGGCATCGCCTGCCACACCGGGCGCCACAGTTGCTTCTACAGCGTCTTGCGTGAGGGTCGCTGGGAGCCGGTGGATCCGGTGCTCAAGGACCCCGATGCCACTTACCGCTGAGTGGTGCTGAACACCCCGCTGGTGCCCATGACCGCCGTTTGCCGCGCCTAAACCCATGAACGACAAGAACGAGACCGCCCTGAGGCCTGGGGCCGACCCCCGCAGCCAGGACGTGCTTGAACGCCTGGCCGACGTGATCGATGTGCGTCGCCGGGGCGACCCCGACAAGAGCTATGTGGCCCGCCTGTTCCACAAGGGCACCGACGCCATCCTCAAGAAGGTGGGCGAAGAGGCCACCGAGACCGTCATGGCCGGCAAGGACGGCGACGCGCAGAAGATCGTCTACGAAGTGGCCGACCTGTGGTTCCACAGCTTGATCGCCCTGGCCCAGTTCGGCTTGCGGCCGGCCGATGTGCTGGCCGAACTCACACGCCGTGAGGGGCTTTCCGGTCTGGAAGAATTCGCCGCACGCAAGGCCCAGCAACGCGAACAGGACGAGACATGAGCGCCGACCCGAATTGCATCTTCTGCCGCATCGTGGCCGGCCAGATTCCGGCGCGCAAGGTTCACGAAGACGAGCACATGCTCGCCTTTCACGACATCAACCCCTGGGCACCGGTTCACATTCTGTTGATACCGAAGTTGCACATCGTTTCCATGGCCGATGTGCAGGCCGACCACGCCGGTCTGATCGGGCACATGATGGCCCAATCACCGCGCCTGATGCGCGAATTGGGGGTCACCAACGGCTTTCGTCACGTGATCAACACGGGGGAAGACGGTCGCCAGGAGGTGATGCACCTGCACATCCACGTGATGGGTGGTCCAAGACCCTGGAGCAAGGGCTGAGGCCGCGTCACCCTAGAATCAAGTCAGTTTCCAAGGAGCAAGGCATATGGGATCGTTCAGCATCTGGCATTGGCTGATCGTGCTGCTGGTGGTCATTCTGATCTTCGGCACGAAGAAGCTCAAGAACCTGGGTTCCGACCTGGGCGGCGCGGTCAAGGGTTTCAAGGACGGGGTGAAGGGCTCGCAGGAAGGCGGCGATGCAGGCGGCACGCCTGCTGGCGCACCGGCCCAACAGGTCACCGCGCAGAAGTCTGACGCGCAGACGGTCGACGTCGAGGCCAAGACCAAGTCCTGATCCCTGTGAGCGCCGCAACCCTCGCCCCGTTTGCCTCTGTGCGGGACGGGCGTGGTGCGTGGCGCGCTGCGCCGTCTTGCCCCGCCTTGAGGCGGCACGGCGCCTGATCCTTCCAACATGATCGACTTCGGCTTCGACAAGCTCGCCCTCATCGGGGCGGTGGCGCTCATCGTCATCGGCCCCGAGAAGCTGCCCAAGGTGGCCCGCACACTGGGGCACCTCGTGGGCAAGGCGCAGCGTTATGTCGCCGATGTGAAGGCCGAGGTGAACCGCTCCATCGAGCTCGAAGAGCTCAAGAAGATGAAGTCTCAGTTCGAGACGGCGGCGCGCGATGTGGAGCAGTCGGTGCAGCAGGAAGTCACTGCCGCCAACGCCTCCATCAGCAACACCTGGGAGGGATTGGGCTCAGACACCGGCAGCAGTCCGGCCCAACACACCGGCCCCGATGGGGCGGCTCAGGATGGCCACGATTGGGCCAACCAGTCCCTGCACACGCCCATTCCCGCTTACAGCCACCCGAAGAAGAAGTGGCGCCTCAAGCGCAGCGCCATGCCCAACTGGTACAAGCAGCGGCAGGGCGTGCGTACGCGCGCGCAGTCTGGCGCTGCACGGGTGGCGCGCTTCCGGCCCAAGGCGGGCGCGCGTTGAGCGCCCCACGGCCTGTCCAAACCCCGGCGGCACGCGACACGGTATCCATTCCCACATGAGCGACCCACAAGCGCCCAAGGACGAACTCGAAGGGACCGAGCAGCCCTTCGTCTCCCACCTCATTGAGCTGCGCGACCGCCTGATCCGCGCGCTGTTGGCGGTGGTGGTGGTGTTCGTGGGCCTTTGCATCTGGCCCTCGCCTTCGGGGCTGTACGACATCTTGGCCGCACCCCTGGTGCGTTACTTGCCTGCCGGCGCGACCCTCATCGCCACCAACGTCATCTCGCCGCTGCTGGTGCCCTTGAAGATCACCCTGCTGGGCGCCTTCATGGTCGCTTTGCCCTATGTGTTGTGGCAGGTCTGGGCCTTTGTGGCGCCTGGCCTGTACAACCACGAGAAACGGCTCATCCTGCCCCTGGTGATGTCCAGCACGCTGCTGTTCTTCATCGGGGTGGCCTTCTGCTACTTTCTCGTGATTCCGTCGATGTCGCAGTTCATCCAGAGCTGGGCGCCGCAGAGCATCACGGCCGCCCCGGACATCGAGCAGTACTTCGGCTTCGTGCTCACGCTGTTCATGGTCTTCGGCCTGGCCTTTGAGGTGCCCATCGTGGTGGTCGTGCTGGCGCACCTGGGCATCGTGCCGATTCAGAAGCTGCGCGAGTTTCGCGGCTACTTCATCGTGCTGGCCTTCATCATCGCGGCGGTGGTCACACCACCGGATGTGATTTCCCAATTGGCCCTGGCCGTACCCATGTGCATCCTCTACGAACTGGGGATCATCGCGGCCAGCCTGATGGCGCGCAACAAACGGCCTGAGGCCGACTGAGGGTCAAGCGTCGCCCGCTTCAGTCCCCGCCCTGGCGCCGCGCCATGGGCCGCTGGGTGACTTGCAGCGTCAGTTCCAGCGTCTTGTTGCCGCGTTGAAGCGTCAGGCCCACGCGACTGTCCGGCGCCAAAGCGCTGACTGCGGTCAGCAGTTGCGCGGTGTTGCCCACGGCTTGGCCCCCGACCTTCAGCACCACATCCCCGGGTTGAACGCCGGCCTTGGCGGCCGGTCCGTTGCGCAGAACACCCGTGATGAGTACGCCGGTGCTCACGGGCAGGCGAAGCATTTCCGCAATCTCGGGGTTGAGGTCTCGCGGCTCCACACCAATCCAGCCCCGCGTCACCTGACCGTTCTGGATCAGGCCCTCCATGACCTGGCGCGCGACCTCCACCGGGATGGCGAAACCGATGCCCAGGCTGCCCCCGCTGCGCGAAAAGATCGCGGTGTTGATGCCCACCAGCAGCCCGTTGGCGTCGACCAGCGCCCCACCGGAGTTGCCCGGGTTGATGGCCGCATCGGTCTGGATGAAGTTCTCGAAGGTGGACAGGCCCAGCTGGCTGCGGCCCAGGGCGCTGACAATGCCCGAGGTGACCGTCTGCCCCACGCCAAAGGGGTTGCCGATGGCCAGCACCGAATCGCCCACCTGCAGGGAAGACGCCGGGGCCAGGGTGATCGCCGGCAGGCGGTCAAGGTTGATCTTCAGCAGGGCCAGGTCGGTGTCCGGGTCGGTGCCCACGACGGTGGCTTGGGCCGAGCGCCCGTCACTCAACTGCACCTCGATGTCGTCAGCGCCGTCGATCACGTGGTTGTTCGTCAGCAGGTAGCCCAAGGGCGACACAATGACCCCAGAACCCAGACCGCGCTGGCGCTGCGCGTCTTCTTCACCGTCGCCGAAGAAAAAGCGGAACCAGGGGTCACCCGCATGCGGATTGCGCGGTGGTACCTTGATGGCCACGATGCTCACCACCGCGGGCAGGGCGCGTCGGGCGGCCAGGCTGTAGCCGCGACCGGCCGTGGCCGCCGCCTCGGGTGGTGCGGTGAGGATGGGCACCACCTCGGGCATGATCAGGCCTGGCGGCCGCGCCAGCCATTCGGGCTTGAGCGTGGCCACCACGAACAACACCGCCACCGACACGGTGACGGCTTGCGAGAAAATCAGCCAGATGCGGCGCATGACGAGTAGACGATCGATTCGCGGGGTGTGGACCCGCCCGGGGCAGGGCAAATGACCGAACAGGAACCAGCGGCTGTACGGCCGAACACGGGGCAATCCTTGGAGCCTGTGGCCGGTGTGGCTCGGGACGTGCTCATCGGGTACCTGGACGATTGGCTGCAGTCGCCCAGCTTCAAGGATTATGGGCCGAATGGTCTGCAGGTACAGGGGCGAGCGCAAGTGTCCCGCCTGGTGTCGGGCGTGACGGCCAGCCGCGCCCTGATTGAAGCGGCCATCCAAGCCCGCGCCGACGCGGTGTTGGTGCACCACGGCTTGTTCTGGCGCGGACACGACGGGCGCCTCACGGGTTGGTTGGCCGAGCGGGTGCGCCTGCTCATGCAGCATGAGATCAACCTGATTGCCTACCACCTGCCCCTGGATGCACACCCCACCCACGGCAACAACGCGCAGTTGGGCCAACGCTTGGGGCTGCAGGCCGACGCCCGCTTCGGCGAGCAGCAGCTCGGATTCATTGGCCCGGCCTCCTGCGGGACGCTGGAGGAGCTGGCCCGTCAGGCGCAGCAGGTCTTGAAACGCAGCGCCACGGTGGTGCCGGGGGATGGCCGACCGCTGCGGCGGGTGGCCTGGTGCACGGGGGGTGCGCAGGGGTATTTCGAAGCGGCCATCGCTGCCGGGGCGGATGCCTTCATCACCGGCGAGATCTCCGAGCCTCAGGCGCATCTGGCGCGCGAAACCGGCGTGGCCTTTCTGGCCTGCGGCCACCATGCCACCGAGCGCTACGGCGCGCCGGCTGTGGGCCAAGCTGTGGCCGAGCACTTCGGCCTGCACCACGAGTTCATCGAGGTGGACAACCCGGCATGAGCGCCGCCGCACCCCTGTTGGTCACGATGGGCGACCCGGCGGGGATCGGTCCCGAGTTGGTGGCGCGTGCGCACCTGCTCGGCGACTTGCACGACGCGGTCATCGTGGGTGATCCCGAGGTCTTTGCGCGTGGGCTGAAGGCCTGCGCTTTGGGCCAAATGGGGGAGCAAGGCAAGTCTCGGGCATCCACTTCTGCCTCCGCCCCAGCGTCCTCAACGTGCGCCGCGCCACCGCGAGTGCCAAGGGCTCAAGGGCCTCGGTTCCTGGGTCGTGATGCATTGCCAGGCCATGCGCAGCGGGGCGTTCCTGGGGTGTGCCTGCCCCCATCGACTGAGTGGGCAAACCTTCCCTTCGGACGCGTCGACGCCCGATGTGGCGCCTACGCCGCGCAGTGCCTGAAGGACGCCGTGGACCTGGCATGCGCGGGCCTGGGGCGTGCCGTCGTCACCGCCCCGATCCACAAAGAGGCCTTGTCGGCCGCCGGTGTGCCCTTTCCCGGACACACCGAGATGCTGCAAGCCTGGTCGAGCGCCGGGGGCGAACCCCCGCCGGTTCGCATGATGTTGGCCAACGATGAGTTGCGCGTGGTGCTGGTCACGATCCACCAGTCCCTGCGCTCGGCCATCGAGGCCATCACCTTCGACCGGGTGCTGCAGACCATTGCCATCACCCACCGCGCGCTGGTCGGGTGGGGCGTGGCGCAACCGCGCATCGCCGTGGCCGGCTTGAATCCCCATGCCGGTGAGGCGGGTCTGTTCGGCCGCGAGGAGCTTGACGTCATCGCGCCGGCCATTGCGGCAGCACGCGCCCAAGGCCTGGACGCCAGCGGGCCCTACGCCCCCGACACGGTCTTCATGCGCGCCCGCCACACGGCCGCGCGCCCCGGCGCCTTCGATGCGGTGGTGGCGATGACGCACGATCACGGCCTCATTCCCGTGAAGTACCTGGGCCTGGAGCAGGGCGTCAACATCACCCTGGGTTTGCCGTTTGTGCGCACCAGCCCCGACCACGGTACGGCCTTCGACATCGCCGGGCGTGGCATGGCCGACCCGCGCAGCTTCCTGGCCGCGCTGGCAGCTGCCCGACGCTTGAGCGCGGGCGCTTGACGTCAGACTTGCGCCCGAGGTCGGGGGACCCGTGCAATTCCCTCGGACTCGATTGAGTGGGGTGCTTCCGCTCGGCTAGAATGCCGGGTTGACCCTAACGACCCCGGTCGGCCCGCAGTTTTCAAGGACTCTTTCATGAGCGAATCTTCCGTCGACAGCAGCAAGCGCACCTGGCTGATCGCGTCCACCTGTGCCGGTGCGGCCGGTGGCGTGGCGGTGGCCGTGCCCTTCGTCAGCACCTTTGCGCCGTCTGAGCGCGCCAAGGCCGCCGGTGCGGCCGTTGAGGTAGACATCAGCGCCATCAAGCCCGGTGAGAAGGTCACCGTCGAGTGGCGCGGCAAGCCGGTGTGGATCATCCGCCGCACGCCCGAGCAGATCGAATCGCTGCAGAAAACCGAAGCTCAGGTGGCCGACCCCAATTCCGACCGCAAGGCCTACCCGACCCCGGCCTACGCGAAGAACCAACACCGTTCGATCAAGCCCGAGGTCTTCGTGGGCGTGGGCATCTGCTCGCACCTGGGTTGCTCGCCTTCGGACAAGTTCGCCACCGGTGCGCAGCCTTCGCTGCCCGACGACTGGAATGGCGGCTTCCTGTGCCCCTGCCATGGATCGACCTTCGACCTGGCCGGCCGCGTATTCAAGAACAAGCCCGCGCCGGACAACCTCGAAGTGCCGCCGCACATGTACCTGTCCGACACCCGCATCCTGATCGGTGAGGACAAGAAGGCCTGAGCCCTGGCTCATCCCCGTCCCTGATCGAATCCAAACAGCCCATATTGGCGAGCCCGCAGTTCCCGGAGTAACCCATGGCCGAGTTCAAGACCGTCGACCCGAATGCCCCCATCGGCGAGAAGCTGATGACCTGGGTAGACAACCGTTTTCCCGCCACCAAGCTGTACAAGGAGCACCTCTCCGAGTACTACGCGCCGAAGAACTTCAATATGTGGTACTTCTTCGGCTCGCTGGCCCTGTTGGTGCTGGTGATCCAGATCGTCACCGGCATCTTTTTGGTGATGCACTACAAGCCTGATGCGAATCTCGCTTTCGCCTCGGTCGAGTACATCATGCGCGACGTGCCCTGGGGTTGGTTGGTGCGCTACATGCACTCCACCGGCGCCTCGGCCTTCTTCGTGGTCGTGTACCTGCACATGTTCCGTGGCCTGATCTACGGCTCCTACCGCAAGCCGCGTGAACTGGTGTGGGTCTTCGGCTGCGCCATCTTCCTGTGCCTGATGGCCGAGGCCTTCATGGGCTACCTCCTGCCCTGGGGCCAGATGTCCTACTGGGGCGCACAGGTGATCGTGAACCTGTTTGCGGCCGTGCCCTTCGTCGGTGAAGACCTGGCCCTGCTGATCCGCGGCGACTATGTCGTGTCGGACGCCACGCTCAACCGCTTCTTCAGCTTCCACGTGATCGCCGTGCCGCTGGTGCTGCTGGGCCTGGTGGCCGCGCACATCATTGCGTTGCACGAAGTGGGCTCCAACAACCCGGATGGCGTGGAGATCAAGGCCCACAAGGACGCCACGGGCAAGCCCCTGGACGGCATCCCCTTCCACCCGTACTACACGGTGCACGACATCATGGGCGTGAGCGTGTTCCTGATGGTGTTCTCGGCCATCGTGTTCCTGGCGCCTGAGCTGGGCGGCTACTTCCTGGAATACAACAACTTCATCCCTGCCGATCCGCTGAAGACGCCTGCGCACATCGCGCCGGTTTGGTACTTCACTCCCTACTACTCCATGCTGCGTGCCACCACCGACGTGATGATGAACGTGTTGGTGGCCATCGTGGCCTTGGGTGCCGTGCTGGCTGTGCTCAAGGGCAAGTTCTCCGGCATCGCCAAGGCCGGCATCGTGGTGGGGGCCCTGGTGGCGGTGGCCCTGTTCAAGACGTTTGATGCCAAGTTCTGGGGCGTGGTGGTCATGGGTGGTGCGGTCATCATCCTGTTCTTCCTGCCCTGGCTGGACAACAGCCCTGTGAAGTCGATCCGCTATCGCCCCACCTGGCACAAGTACCTGTACGGCTTGTTCGTGGTGTTCTTCCTGGTGCTGGGCTACCTGGGCATCAAGCCACCCTCAGACATCGGCACGCTGATCTCGCAGGTGGGAACCCTGTTCTACTTCGGCTTCTTCCTGCTGATGCCCTGGTGGAGTCAGATCGGCGAATTCAAGCCGGTGCCCGACCGCGTGGTGTTCCAGCCCCATTGAACCTCGGCGCAAGACGGAAGACACAAGATATGAAAAAGCTGTTTGCATCCCTGTGTGCCGCTGTGGCGCTGATCCTGGGTACCGCGCCGGCGGCCCACGCGGCCGGTGGTGGCGTGGCCTGGGACAAGTTCCCGACCGAGAAGATGAACGACCTGGCCGCCCTGCAAAACGGTGCCAAGCTGTTCGTCAACTACTGCCTGAACTGCCACGCAGCGGCCTTCATGCGCTACAACCGCATGAAGGACCTGGGCCTGACCGACGAGCAGATCAAGGACAACCTGATGTTTGCCACCGACAAGGTCGGCGAAACCATGAAGGTGTCGCTCGACCCCAAGCAAGCCAAGGACTGGTTTGGTGGCAACCCGCCTGACCTCACGCTGATCGCCCGCTCACGCTCGGCCGCCGGCATGGGCACCGGCGCGGACTATCTCTACACCTACCTGCGCACCTACTACCGCGACGAGACAAAGGCCACCGGTTGGAACAATTTGGCCTTCCCCAATGTGGGCATGCCGCATGTGCTGTGGGAGTTGCAGGGGCAGCGCAAGGCGGTGTTTGAAGACCGCCCCGATCCGCATGACAAGAGCAAGACGGTTCACGTGTTCGCCGGCTACCAGCAACTCACCCCGGGAAGCATGAACGCGCGTGATTACGACAACGCGGTGGCTGATCTGGTGGCCTTCCTCAGCTGGATGGGCGAGCCGCAGCAGGGCAACCGCGTGCGCCTGGGGGTTTGGGTGCTCATCTTCCTGGGCGTCTTCACCCTGATTGCTTGGCGCCTGAATGCCGCCTATTGGAAAGACATCAAGTAAAGCCTGATCACACGCAACCCGGCGCGAGGCGTTTGGGTTGTTGCGCAGTGGGTGCACCGAAGGCGGTGCCAAGATGCCCACTGCGCTTCGTGTTTATGACGGCATGACCGAGCCAAGCGCGGCGGGCATCCAAGCCAGCCGAATCACCACACCCTCTAGGGGAGATCAGACGCCATGATGGTGCTTTATTCCGGAACGACCTGCCCGTACTCGCACCGCTGCCGCTTCGTGCTGTTTGAAAAGGGCATGGATTTTGAGATCCGCGATGTGGACCTGTTCGCCAAGCCCGAGGACATCGCGCTGATGAATCCGTACAACGAGGTGCCCATCCTGGTGGAGCGTGACCTCATCCTGTACGAGTCGCACATCATCAACGAGTACATCGACGAGCGCTTTCCCCATCCGCAGCTGATGCCGGGCGACCCGGTGGCGCGCGCGCGCGTGCGCCTGTTCCTCTTCAACTTCGAGAAGGAACTGTTCACCCATGTGAACGTGCTGGAAGGCCGCGGACTCAAGCCCAACGACAAGCAGATCGAGAAGGCACGTTCGCAGATCCGCGACCGCCTCACGCAACTCGCGCCGATCTTCATGAAGAACAAGTACATGCTGGGCGACGATTTCTCGATGCTCGACGTGGCCATCGCCCCGCTGCTGTGGCGCCTGGACTACTACGGCATCGAACTGTCCAAGAACGCCGCGCCGCTGCTCAAGTATGCTGAGCGCATCTTTTCGCGCCCGGCCTACATCGAGGCGCTCACGCCCTCGGAAAAGGTCATGCGCAAGTAAACGCCCGGCGCCCTGGCATGAACAACCCCTTGAGCCCGGAATCCCAGGGCACGAGCACGCGGCCTTACCTGATCCGTGCCCTGCACGACTGGTGTACCGACAACGGCTTTACCCCGTATCTGGCGGTGCATGTCGACGAATCCGTCGATGTGCCGCGTGAGTACGTGAAGAACAACGAAATCGTGCTCAACGTCGGATTCGAGGCCACCAGTGGCCTGGAGCTGGGCAACGAGGTCATCGAGTTCAAGGCACGCTTCGGCGGGGTGGCGCGCAGCATTTGCGTGCCGGTGGACCATGTTGTGGCCATCTATGCCCGGGAAAACGGTCAGGGCATGGCGTTTCCCATGCCCTCGGCGGCGGGTACCGTGCCGAGCATGGGGTCCGACGACCAGCCGGCCAATCTCACGGCGGCCACGCAAGCCCCGACGCGCGGCGGCCCACGCTTGGCGGCCATTCCCTCCACGCGAGCCGATCATGACGCCGGTGGCACAGGGCCCTCGGGTGAGGGTCCGGACCACGATCCCGAGCCGCCGGCCACCGACGCCCCTGGGGGGCGTCCGGCTCTCAAGCGAATCAAATAAACTCCGCAGTGTCCAACGGGGCCTTGGCGCCCCACATGCCGACTTAGCTCAGTTGGTAGAGCACCGCTCTTGTAAAGCGGGGGTCGTCAGTTCGAGTCTGACAGTCGGCACCATTGACTCATCGGCCGTTTGCACCCGACAGCAGTGCCTGCAGCCGAAGCTTGGGTACGGGCAGATGCGCCTCGCGCAGCGCCTGCTCCATGGCGGGCGCGAGTTGCCGCAGCTTGACCAGCGCGGCGGCCTGGCGGGTCAGCAGGGTCCAGCCTTCGGAATCCCAGGGGCCGGCCACCAGGTGGGGCCTCAAGTTGGCCGGCAGCACCGGCAGCACCGCCTGAAGGCATGCGTTTGAATGCGCCAGGCGTTGGGTCAGATCGGCCAGCCGGTCGTTCTCGCGCAGCGTCGCGCCGATCGGCCGCGGCAGCGGCACCGCGTCAGAGAATCTGCCCATCGACGTACCACCATTGCCCGGCTTCGCGGGTGAAGCGGCTGATCTCATGCAACCGGTTGGCCTTGCCCGCCAATTTGCTGCGCGCCACGAACTCCACCGTGGCCGCATCGGCATGGGTCGCCACATGGGCGCGCAGTTCCAACCCCAGCCATTTCAGTTCAGGCGGCATGAGGTCGAGACTGGCCGGTCGTGTGCTGGGGTGCCAGGTGTCGAGCAGGTAATCCAGTCGGCCCAGGGCATAGGCGCTGTAGCGCGAGCGCATGAGCGCGGCGGCATCGGGCGCCTGCAGACGCAGCGGCCCAACATGCCAGCGGCCGCAGCATGCGGACAGCACGGCACCCGAGCCACAGGGGCAGGGCGAGAAGTCTGGACTCATCTTCACGAGTGTAGGCGCGCGATAAACTCGAACGTTGACCATTTTTGAAGGCGCCGGAGAACATCCGGCGCCCGTTCTCGCATGTTGCCCAAGCTTCTGACCTCGATTTTCGGCAGTCGAAACGACCGCCTGCTCAAGCAGTACCGCAAGGTGGTGCAGCAGATCAATGCGTTGGAGCCCCGCTTCGAGCAGATGGACGATGCTGCCTTGCGCGCGTTCACCGACGAGCTGCGTGCCCGAGTGGCCGGCGGCACCTCTCTCGATGCCGTATTGCCCGAGGCCTTCGCCCTCACCCGCGAGGCCGGCAAGCGCACGCTGAAGATGCGGCACTTCGATGTGCAGCTGATCGGCGGCATGGTGTTGCACGCCGGCAAGATTGCTGAGATGCGCACCGGCGAAGGCAAGACCCTGATGGCCACGCTGCCGGTGGTGCTCAATGCCTTGGCCGGCAAGGGTGTGCACGTGGTGACGGTCAACGACTACCTCGCCCGGCGTGATGCCGAGTGGATGGGGCGTCTTTACAACTTCCTTGGCTTGAGTGTCGGCGTAAACGTGCCCGGCATGGACCGTGAAGCCAAGCAGGAGGCCTACAACGCCGATGTCACCTACGGCACCAACAACGAGTTTGGCTTCGACTACCTGCGCGACAACATGGTCTACGAGACCCGCGACCGGGTACAGCGTGCGCTGCACTACGGCATCGTGGACGAGGTGGACTCCATCCTGATCGACGAGGCACGCACCCCACTGATCATCAGCGGACAAGCCGAGGACCACACCGAGATGTATGTGCGCATCAACCGTGTGGTGCCGGGCCTGAAGCGCCAGATTGGTGAAGCGGACCCGCGCACGGGTCAAGGCGTGATCGAGCCAGGCGACTTCACCGTGGATGAAAAGTCCCACCAAGTGGTGCTGACCGATGCCGGTCATGAGCACGCCGAGGAGCTGTTGACCCAGGCCGGCATGCTGCCCGAAGGCGCCAGCCTGTACGACGCGGCCAACGTCACCCTCATGCACCACGTGTATGCCGCGCTGCGTGCCCATCACCTCTACAACCGCGACCAGCACTATGTGGTGCAGAACGGGGAGGTGGTGATCGTCGACGAGTTCACCGGGCGCCTGATGAGCGGACGGCGCTGGAGCGACGGTCTGCACCAGGCGGTCGAAGCCAAGGAAGGCGTGGCCATCCAGTCTGAGAACCAGACCATGGCCTCGATCACGTTCCAGAACTACTTCCGCATGTACGGCAAGCTCTCGGGCATGACTGGAACGGCCGATACCGAGGCCTATGAATTCCAGGAAATCTATGGCCTGGAGACGGTGGTCATTCCGCCGAACAAGCCCACGGTGCGCCGCGATGAGAACGACCTGGTCTACAAGACGGCCCAGGAGAAGTACAACGCCGTTATCGAGGACATCCGGGATTGCCACGGGCGCGGGCAGCCGGTGCTGGTGGGTACCACGTCCATTGAAAACAGTGAGCTGCTGTCCTCGCTGCTGCAACAGGCCGACCTGCCGCACCAGGTGCTCAACGCCAAGCAGCATGCCAAGGAAGCCGAGATCGTGGCCCAGGCGGGCCGTCCCGGCATGATCACCATCGCCACCAACATGGCCGGTCGGGGTACCGACATCGTGCTGGGCG
>JBEAWD010000023.1:0-11676 GCA_041160585.1 Pseudomonadota bacterium
GGATTGTGCTGCTGCGGTGGCGGTCGCAGCCGCACTGGGTGTGGGTGCGGTGGCCAGTGCGGCCAAGGGCAGGTCATCGACCTGTCTGGCCACTTCGTCAATGCGGATGACCAGCGAGGCCACATCCACTTGTGCCGCGCTGCGCACGCGCTCGAGGTCGCGCAGGACGCCACGGCGCACCCGCTCCAGTCGCGGCTGGTTGTGGCGGGCCAATCGCTCGTCAGCTTGGCGCAGGGCAGAGATCAGCGGCTCCAACGAGCCCGTGAGCGCCGCCTGCTGTTGGGCCATGCGAATGGCCGATTCGATATCGGCCAGCAGGTTTTCGTCACGCGAGCGGGTGAGCGACTGGATGAGCTCGTCAAGTTGGGTGCGCTGCACCGCCGCCTCGGCCAAGCGTGCCTCCAGCAAAGCCATGCGCGCAGCGGATTCGCGCGCCGTGTCCTGCGATTGCTTGGCCAGCACAAGGGCCTCGCCCGACTCGCTCTGCGACTGCTGTTGACGGGCCACCAGCTGCTGCTCAAGCAAGCGAACGCGCTGCTGGGCCGTCCAGGCCAGTGCGAGAGCCGTCAACAGAATGGCTGCCGCCAAGGCCAGGGCCCAAGCCATCCAGCGGGGCATGCTGCCCGCCGACACGGTCGAAACCGGCTCATGGCTGGCCGCGGTGGGCGGTGACGGTGGCGCTTCAGGGTTCACGGTGTGGCCGATTGTATGCAGCCACCACCGAGGCGAAGTCGGCACGACAGGTACTGACATGGCGCAGGCCCAGTTGGCGCGCACGTTCGAAGATGCGGGGGTGCGTGGCCAATGCACGCGCCTGGCCCAGCCAGTGGTCAAGCAAGGACCTGGACAAGGGGCCAGACATGGGGCCAAGGGCCTGTACCAGCTCAAGCAAGTGATCCAGCGCCTCACTGCTGGACAGCAGCCACACATGCTCGGCAGGCCGCTGCACGGCGGCGCGAAGTGTCTGCCGCTCTTGTTCGCTTGGGTCTGGCGCGCCTCGCGTGTAAGCCGTCACCGTGTGCACGCGTGCACCGGCTTGGGCCCAGCGCTGGATAAGCCAATCTCGCCCCCCCTCACCACGGGCCACGAGCACCCGGGCCTCCTGCCAGGGGTAGCGCTCCAATTCGGGCCACAGTGACTCGGAATCGAACTGCGCCGCATCGGCCGCGGGCTGAACAATGCAAGCCTCGCTGACACCTTGCGCGATGAGGGCTGCAGCCGTGCCAGGGCCCGGCGCGACAGCAAGGACCCCGGCGGGCCACGGGGCACCGGATGGTGCGGCAGCAAAGAACCCGGCCACCGCGTTGGGGCTCACGAACATGACCGCGCGGCATGTGGCCAGACCCTGCCAAGCCTCGACAACGGCCTGCGGGTTGGGTGCGGGGTGGATGCCCAACAAGGGCATGACCCGCGCCGGCACGCCGGCCGCCGTCAGCCGCGCCACCCACTCATGGGCCTGTTCGCGCGGCCGCGTCACCAACAGCATGAGGGCCGGATCAGACCGCTGCGGCAGCAGCGCTCAGGTATGGCCGGCCGCCCTGGTCAATCAGTGCCTGGGCCGCCTCTTGCCCCAGGGCGTCGGCCGCCGCTGCCGAATCCAGGGCACGCTGCAAGCGAACGCGCAACAAGGGCGCCGCGGGATCACCCGGGTGCCCCAGCGCGGCGCTGAGTTCAAGTTCATGCCCCTGCCAGCGCCCGTGCGCGGCCAAGGGCATGCTGCAGCTTCCACCCAGGGCACGCGATACCGCGCGCTCGGCGTGTACCGCCAGCCAGGTTGGGGTGTGCACAAGCTGCTGCAGCACGGCCGCCAGCGGCGCGTCGCCCTCGCGGATCTCAAGACCCAAAGCACCCTGCCCGGCCGCAGGCAACATGTCCTGCGTGTCGAACACGGCACGGATGCGCGAGGACAAGCCAAGACGCTTGAGCCCGGCAGCCGCCAGGACGATGGCGTCGTACTGGCCCTCATCGAGCTTGCGCAGACGCGTGTCGAGGTTGCCGCGCAGCGGCTCGATGCGCAGATCGGGCCGCAGGGCCCTGAGCATCACCACGCGGCGAAGACTGGAGGTGCCCACACAGGCGCCCAGCGGCAGGCTCTGCAGGTTCTCGTGTCGCGGACTGACAAATGCATCTCGCGGATCCTCGCGCTCCATCACAGCGGCCAGCGAGAAGCCGGACGGCAGGTCCATCGGAACGTCCTTGAGGGAATGCACGGCCAAGTCGGCCCGGCGCTCCTGAAGAGCGGTCTCGAGCTCCTTCACGAACAAGCCCTTACCGCCCACCTTGCTCAACGCACGGTCCAGGATCTGGTCGCCCTGCGTGGTCATGCCCAGCAGCGAGACCTGCAGACCAAAGCGCTGCGTGAGCAGGGCCTTGACGTGCTCGGCCTGCCAGAGCGCCAAGCGGCTTTCGCGGGTGGCGATGACAACGGAGCCCACCGGGGCGGCTGGCGTGGCGTCGTGGGAATGGGGCTTACCTGACGAATTCATGTGGACATTATGAGGACGCGGCGGCCGAGCTGTTGCATTGGAAATTTCGTTACATTTCGTATATGTGTTTTATGTAACACAATTACATATATTCCCTTTCTCAAGCCATGCCCCCAACGGTGCGTGGCGCGATGTCAAGAACACGGACCCACGAGGCGAACGCCATGCCCACCAACACTGCCACGCGCGGCCGCCGGGCTTCCGCCCAGGATGCCGACAAAGACCAGCCCCTGGTGCGCGATATCCGCCTGCTCGGTCGCTTGTTGGGCGACGTCATTCGCGAACATGAAGGGGTTGAGGCCTATGAGCTGGTGGAGCGGGTGCGACAGCTGTCGGTGGCTTTCCGCCTAAAGAGGGACGCATCGGCCGGGCGTGTGCTTACCCGCATGTTGGCCAATCTGAGCGGCGACCA
The DNA here is from genome assembly GCA_041160585.1 of Pseudomonadota bacterium. GTDB lineage: Bacteria > Pseudomonadota > Gammaproteobacteria > Burkholderiales > Burkholderiaceae_C > RFTU01. Next base: position 2,899 of record JBEAWD010000023.1, read on the forward strand.
AACCGTCATGGTGATCCGCGCCTTCAGCTACTTCAGCCACCTGGCCAATATCGCCGAGGATCGCCACCATGTGCGCCGACGCGAACACCATGAGTCGCAGGGTCACCTGCAGGAGGGGTCCTTGGCCCTGACCCTGGAGCGACTGGGTGACGCGGGCGTGCGCGGCGCAGAGATCGCATCGCTGCTCAGACAGGCCTACATCTCACCGGTGCTGACCGCGCACCCAACCGAAGTGCAGCGGCAAAGCATCTTGGACGCACAGCGCGCGCTGGCGGGTCTGATCGCACAGTGGGACCACGCCCATGGCGAGCGTGAACGCGCGGCCATTGAAACGCAGCTTCGGGCGCGCATCACCCAGTTGTGGCAAACGCGCATGCTGCGCACCACACGGCTGACCGTGGCCGATGAGATCGAGAACGCGCTCGGCTACTACGGCACCACCTTTCTGGCCGAGATTCCGCGCCTGTACGCGCAGCTGGAAGAGGCACTACCCGGCCATCGGATCGAGCCCTTCTTTCGGATGGGCCATTGGATCGGCGGCGACCGCGACGGCAATCCGAATGTGGGGGCCGAGTCCTTGCGGCGCGCGTTGTCGCGCCAGTGCGAAGTGGCCCTGCGCCACTACCTGCGACAAGTGCATGAACTGGGCGCGGAACTGTCGATCTCGCAGACGCTGGCTGAGATCACGCCGGAGATGACAGCGTTGGCCGACCGCTCCACCGACACCAACCCGCACCGGCGGGACGAACCCTACCGCCGCGCACTCATCGGCATTTACGCGCGCCTGGCGGCCACGCTTCAGGCCCTCACTGGGACCGAGGCGCTGGCGCATGCCGTGGCGCCCACCGATCCCTACATCGATCCAACTGAGCTGCTGTCGGACCTGCAGGTAATCCGTCGTTCACTGGAGCACCATCGCGCACAGGCTCTGTCCAGCCCGAGGCTGCTGCCGCTGATCCGCGCGGTCGAGGTCTTTGGTTTCCACCTGGCCACGGTCGACCTGCGCCAGAGCTCGGACCAGCATGAAGTGGCCGTGGCCGAACTGCTGGAAGGCGCACAACTGTGCGAAGCCTATGCGCAGCTGGACGAACCCCAACGCCGCGATCTGCTGTTGCGTGCGCTGCAGGACCCGCGCCCCCTGCGCGTGCCCAACCAGGCCTACGGCCAGACCACACTGCGCGAGCTGGCCGTGTTCGAAGCCGCACGTGAAGGCATTGCGCGCCATGGTCGCGAAGCCATTCGGCACGTCATCATTTCCCACACGGAAGAGGTGAGCGACCTGCTGGAAGTACTGCTGCTGCAGAAGGAATGTGGGCTGATGCATGGTCGGCTGGGGGCGGCGGGTGCACGGTGCGACCTGATCGTCTCTCCTTTGTTCGAAACGATTGACGACCTGCGCCGTGCACCCAAGGTGATGCGTGAGTACCTGAGCCTGCCCGGCGTGCTGGCCATGCTGCTCGAGGGCCGAAGTGAGCAAGATGTGATGCTGGGCTACAGCGACAGCAACAAGGACGGCAGCTTCTTCACCAGCAACTGGGCGCTGTACCAGGCCGAACTGGGTCTGGTGGAGTTGTTCGAACCGCTGCGGCGCGAACACGGCCTGAGGCTGCGCCTGTTCCATGGCCGGGGCGGCACCGTGGGGCGTGGCGGTGGGCCCAGCTACCAGGCGATCCTGGCCCAGCCTGCGGGCACGGTCAACGGACAGATTCGCCTGACCGAACAGGGTGAGGTGATCGCCTCGAAGTACGCCCACCCCGAGATTGGCCGGCGCAATCTGGAGACGCTGGTGTCGGCCACGCTGGAGGCCACGCTGCTGCAGTCAGCCAAGCCCGTGCCCAAGGGCTTCCTGCAGGCGGCGGCCGAACTCTCCACCGCCAGTTACGAGGCCTATCGTGAACTCGTGTACGGCGACTCGGCCTTCACCGAGTACTTCTTCGCCGCCACGCCGATCCGCGAACTGGCCGAACTCAACATCGGGTCGCGGCCACCCATGCGCCCCCGCGACGGTCGCCGGGGATGGTCCATTCACGATCTCAGGGCCATACCCTGGAGCTTCAGTTGGGGCCAGTGCCGGGTGAGCCTGCCGGGCTGGGCGGGGTTTGGATCCGCCGTCGAGCGGTGGCTCGGCAAACCGGGCGCCGTCCATGATCAGCGCCTGGCCCTGCTGCGACGCATGGCCAAACAGTGGCCGTTCTTCCGCGCCCTGCTGAGCAATATGGACATGGTGCTGGCCAAGAGTGACCTGCGCGTGGCCTCTCGATACCTGGAACTGGTGGAGGACCGCGCGCTGGCCAAGCGGCAATTCGGTGCCATTGAGCGTGAGTGGCAGCGCTGCCACCGGGCGCTGGAGTTGATCACCGGCGAACGGGAGCGGCTGGCCAGCAACCCCTCACTGGCGCGTTCGATCCAACACCGCTTCCCCTACCTGGACCCCTTGAACCACCTGCAGGTGGAGCTGATCCGGCGCTACCGCAACCGGCGCGAAGGCGACCCCGAAATCGCACGGGTACAGACGGGCATCCACATCTCCATCAACGGCATTGCCGCTGGCCTTCGAAATTCGGGCTGAGGTACCGCTGGCCGCGGGGCGGAGGCCGGATTACCTTGCCCCCACCGAGAACCACTTGATCTCGACGTAGTTGTCGGCCTTGTGTGCCGGGGTCACGTTCTGGCGAACCGCCCAGGGAATCACCTGGCGGTGCAACGGAATGACCACGATGTCGTCGCGGTAGGCCTTGAGCGCGGCCTTGACCAGCGCCTCACGCTTGACAGGATCGCCTTCCACACTGGACTTGGCGGCGATCTCATCGGCCTTGTCGTTGCGGTAGTTGCCGTAGTTGTAGGCACCGATCCCGCCGGCACCCCGGTTGCGGTAGAGCGGCGTCATCGAGGTTTCGGCATCGGTGATCGCGCCGCCCCAACCCAGCATGTAGGCGCTGGTGTCGAGCTTTTCGATCTTCGGAAAGTAGGTGGTACGCGGCATCGCGTTGACCCGCACCTTGATCTTGAGTTGGGCCCACATGCCGGCCAAGGCGATGCAGATCTCTTCGTCATTGATGTAGCGGTTGTTGGGGCAGTCCAGGGTGAACTCGAACCCGTCGCCGTAACCGGCTTCGGCCAGCAGCGCACGCGCGGCCCTCACATCGAAGGGAAGGCGCTTTTCCAGTTCGGCATCGTTGTACGCCCCCAAGGGAGAAGGCGTCAGCGCACCCGAGGGAATGCTCAAGCCGTTCATCAACTTGCTTCGAATCGTCTCGATGTCGATGGCCTGGTACATCGCGCGGCGCACGCGAATGTCCTTGAACGGGTTCTTGCCCTTGACGCTGCTGTACAGCAACTCATCGCGGGCCTGGTCCAGCCCGATGAAGACGATACGGTTCTCCTGACCGTCGATCACCTTGACGCCGGCGGTGTTGCGCAGTCGCGCAATATCTCGTGGCGCAGGGTCGTGCACGAAATCCAGCTCACCGCTGACCAGCGCAGCCAAGCGGGTCGCGTCGTTGGAGATGGGCGTGAAAACCGACTCCTGAACATTGCCTTCGAACGCTCCCCAGTAGTTGGGGTTGCGCCTGTGCACCGTACGCACACCCGGTTGGCGCTGCACCAGCATGTAGGGGCCAGTGCCGTTGGCATTCATCGACGCGTGGCTCTCCTCGCGGTTCTTGAAATCCAAGGGGCGGGTGACCTTGTGCTTCTCGCTCCAGGCCTTGCTCATGATGGGCAGGGTTTCCAAGTGCTGGAGGAAGATGGGATTGACCGTCTTCAGACGGAATTCGACGGTGAAGTCATCGATCTTCACCGGCTCGCCGCAGGCCAGCGCATAGGCATTGAGCTGCGAGGTCGGCGCCTGCGCGCGCTTGATGGAGAACACCACGTCATCGGCGTTGAAGGGTGTGCCGTCGTGGAACTTCACGCCCGTGCGCAACTTGAAGCGCCACAGGGTGGGCGACACCTGCTGCCAGGTGCTGGCCAGGCCGGGCACGATCTGCAGTTGCCGATCACGAGACAGCAGCCGCTCGTACACCTGGGCATTCATGATGTTGGTCATGAGCTCGTTCTGCGAGTGCGGATCCATCGTGAGCGGATCGCCACTGCTGGACCACCGCAGGGTTTGCGCCTGCGCTGGCAGGGCCAGGCAGATGGCAAGGCCCAGGCTCATACCGAGTCGGGTGGTCAGGCGAGTCCATTGGGCCGAGGCTTGCGCCTTCTTCAAGCAGGTTCGATGCATCATCAGGGGTTCTCGCTGGGTTTGCGACAGGTCAAAGACGGCTCAATTGGCGGCGGGATAGCCTTCTTCCTCCAGAGCCCTGCGCAGCATCTGCACATCGGCCTGGGTGTCAAAGCGTGCGGTGTGGGTGTTCAGATCGGTCTGCACTTGCGCGTTCGGGTCCAAACGTCGCGCGACTTCGGTCACTGTACGCACGCAATGGCCACAGGTCATATCGGGGAGTTGCAGTTCAATCATGGCAGGATCCCTCCAATTCGGGCGCACCGGTTCAGCGCCGCACCTCTGTATTTGATCTGTCACAGTCTAGTTCAGCCCGCACCCATCTCAACCTGGTTCACATGAGCGCCCACGACATTACCCTGGACATCAGCGGGATGACTTGTGCAAGCTGCGTTCGCCGTGTGGAAAGGGCGCTTTCCACGGTGCCGGGCGTGCAAGGCTGCGACGTGAACCTCGCCACCAACCAGGCTGTTGTGCGCGTGGCCAGTCCCACCTCCGGCAAGGCCGTCAAGGCGATACAAGGCCCGCTGTTGGCGGCCGTGGCCAAGGCCGGCTACGAGGCGCAGGTGCACGAGGTGGACGCGCCACCTGCACCGATCGAGGCCCACGGTGTCGCCGTGGCCGTGGCGGTGCTGTTGAGCCTGCCTTTGGTGCTGCCCATGCTGCTGCAACCCCTGGGCGTCCATGCGATGGTGCCGGCCTTTTGGCAGTGGCTGCTGGCCACGCCTGTGCAGTTCGTGCTGGGCTGGCGCTTCTACCGTGCGGGCTGGGCGGCACTGAAGGATGGCAGCGGCAACATGGACCTGCTGGTGGCGCTGGGGACCAGCGCGGCCTATGGGCTCAGCCTTTGGCTGTGGGCGCCCTGGTCCGATCGCCAGGCCGTCGCCACTGACCCCCACCACCTGTACTTCGAAGGGTCGGCCGTCGTCATCACCTTGGTGATGCTGGGCAAATGGCTGGAGGCTCGTGCCAAGCGCAAGACCTTGGCCGCGCTCGATGCCCTTCGGGCCCTGCGCCCCGAGTCCGCATTGGTGATGGTCGAAGGACAGCCGATGGAGCGCGCACTGAGTGCCTTGCGCGTGGGGGATGTGGTGATGGTGCGACCGGGCCAACGGGTGCCGGTGGATGGCCTCATCACCGAGGGACGCAGCCACATCGACGAGTCCGCGATCACGGGCGAGAGCCTGCCCATTGCCCGTGAGGTGGGAGATGCCGTGACCGGGGGTACGCTCAACGGTGAGGGGCTGATCCTGGTGCAGGTCACCGCACTGGGGGCTGAATCGGCCTTGTCACGCATCGTCCGACTGGTCGAGCAGGCGCAAGCCCGAAAGGCGCCCATCCAGCAAACGGTCGACCGCATCAGTGCTGTCTTCGTGCCTGCAGTGATCGGTGTGGCCCTGCTGACGCTGCTGGGGTGGGGGTGGTTAACACCACAGGGATGGGAGCATGCCATCGTGCAGGCCGTTTCCGTGCTGGTGATCGCCTGCCCCTGTGCACTGGGGCTTGCCACTCCCGCCACGCTGATGGTGGGCACCGGCATGGCAGCGCGGATGGGCTTGCTGGTGCGCGACGCGCAGGCGCTGGAACTGCTGCGCGGCGTCAGGGTACTGGCCTTGGACAAGACGGGTACCCTGACTGAAGGCAAGCCCAGGCTGATCCATTGCACGGCCATCATGGGCCTGCCCACGCACACGGCCATGCTGATGTCGGCCTCACTCCAACAGGGCAGCGAGCACCCCTTGGCCCTGGCGGTTCGGCAGGCCGCAGCCCAAATGGGCTTGACCGCTCCTGTGGCCACACAGGTGGAGGCGGTGGCCGGCCGCGGTGTGCGGGCTTCGATCGATGGGCGCGAGGTGTTCCTGGGCAGCGTGCGCTGGGCCCAAGAGCGTGGCGTGGACATCGCGCCGCTTCAGGATGCCATAGAGCAGGCCACCGGCCAGGGCCACAGCGTCAGCGTGCTGGCCGAGTCGGTGCATTCCGCGGTGACCGACACCGGAACGCCTGACGGCGGGCTCACCACGAGAGTCTTGGCGGTCTTGAGTTTCGGCGACAGCCTGCGCCCAGAGGCGCGCGATGCGGTGGCCGCCTTGTCCCGGTTGGGCGTGCAATGCGTGATGATCAGCGGAGACAACGCCCGTGCGGCCCAGGCCGTGGCCCAGCAGTTGGCCATCAGCGACGTGCGGGCACCGGTGCTGCCCGAGGAGAAGGCCCAAGCGGTGCAGGCCCTGCATGCGGGCCTGAAGCCCGGCGAGCGGGTGGCCATGGTGGGTGACGGGGTGAATGATGCGCCCGCCTTGGCCGCCGCCGACATCGGCCTGGCCATGCCGGGCACCGACGTGGCGATGGAAACGGCGGGCCTGACGCTGCTGCGCCCCGATCTTCGCCTGATACCCCAGGGTATTGAGTTGTCTCGCGCGGTCACGCGCAAGATCCACCAGAACCTCTTCTGGGCCTTCGCCTACAACGTGGTGGGCATTCCGCTGGCCGCCTTGGGCTTCCTGAGCCCGGTGGTGGCTGGGGCCGCGATGGCGGCCTCCAGTGTCAGCGTGATCAGCAACGCGCTGCTGTTACGGCGCTGGAAACCGACTTAGCGGGTCCTGCTCTGCGACACCGTGCGGACATCGCCGGGCAAGCTGGAGATGTAGTTGGCCATCGCCTTGAGTTCGGCCAGGCTGAACTGCTTGACCTGCGCGCCCATGATGGCGTTGGCGCGGCCCAGCTGGGCCTGGCCTTCAACCTTGTAGGCCTTCAAGGACACATACAGGTAGTCAGCGTGCTGGCCGGCCAGCTTGGGGTAGCTGGGGTCCACACCCTTGTTGAAGTTGGCACCATGGCAGGACACGCAGGCACCCTTTTGCAGCAGCGCAGCCACTTCGGCTGAGGGCGCCTTGGCAGGCTGATCGGGCACCGGCTTGGCCTTGTCCTGACCATGCTGAGCGTAGTAGGCCGCCAAATCGGCGATGTCCTGATCGGTGAGCGAGCCCGCGATGCCACGCATGGTGGGGTGCTTGCGCTCGCCCTTTTGGTAAGCCACCAAGGAATTGGCCAAGTACTTGGCGCTCTGCCCCGAAATCATCGGCACTTTGTGGATTTCCGGGAAACTGGCCTGGTAGCCGGGGATCCCGTGGCAACCGATGCACATGGCCACCTTGCCTTCGGCGGCCTTGATGTCGCCCTTGAGTTCCTGTGCATGGGCAGCGCCCGTCACCGACACGAAGCCGGCCAGCGCCAGCAGGGAAAGCATGTTCTTCATGATGCAGACTGCGTAAGTGAAATCCATCGCGGCGCGGCAAGCGACCGGTTTCCGGCGCAAGCCACCGGGTACCCCGGCTTCCGCAAAACCGCGCGATTATAGGGTCGGCCCTATACTGAACCTGACAGTCCTGCCACCGGGTGACAGTCCACGGTCAGGCCACCTTCGACAGACCAGGTCGGCAGCCGACCGCCACCACCGCGCGCTCCCCATGAAATTCCAAGGCTCCAAGGACTATGTCGCCACCGACGACCTCATGCTGGCCGTCAACGCCGCCATCACCCTGCAGCGTCCCCTGCTGGTCAAGGGCGAGCCCGGCACCGGCAAGACGATGTTGGCCGAACAGGTGGCCGCTGCGCTGAATCTGCCGCTGCTGCAGTGGCACATCAAGAGCACCACCAAGGCGCAGCAGGGCCTTTACGAATACGACGCAGTCAGCCGCCTGCGCGACAGCCAACTCAGCGACGACGAAAGCGCGGCCAAGGTGCGCGACATCCGCAACTACATCGTCAAAGGCACGCTGTGGCAGGCGTTTGAGAGCGAACAGCCGGTGGCCCTGCTGATCGATGAGATCGACAAGGCCGACATCGAATTCCCCAACGACCTGCTGCGCGAACTCGACCGTATGGAGTTCTACGTCTATGAGACGCGTGAACTCGTCAAGGCGCGACACCGCCCGCTGGTCTTCATCACCTCGAACAACGAGAAGGAACTGCCCGACGCCTTCCTGCGCCGCTGCTTCTTCCACTACATCAAGTTCCCGGATGCCGACACGATGCGCGCCATCGTGGACGTGCACTTCCCGGGGCTGAAGAAGGAGCTGCTGGCCGCGGCCATGAAGACCTTCTACGACGTGCGCGGCCTGCCGGGGCTCAAGAAGAAGCCCTCGACCTCCGAGCTCATCGACTGGCTCAAGCTCCTCGTGGCCGAGGACATCCCGCCCGAGGCGCTGCACGCCGGCGAAGAGAAGGTGGCCATTCCGCCCCTGGTGGGCGCGCTGCTGAAGAACGAGCAGGACACGACGCTCTTCGAGAAGCTCGTGTTCATGCAGCGCCACAACCGCTGAAGCGCGGCTGGCCGTCCTTGTCGCCGGCGTGGGTGAGGGCGCGCGGCCGCCCGCCCAGGGTGCTGAAGAGCCACAGCGTGCTGCTGGCCTGGTTGTCGGCCATCGAGTGTCGCGTGACGCTGGCCACCGCGAGCGCGCCGTCTGGCGACAGGCTCGGCGCGCCCAGCCGCTCGAGTTGCCACAGTTCCTCGACGGTCAGGGGACGCAGTGCCTTCTGCGGTGTCGCCGGCA
>JBEAWD010000028.1:0-3514 GCA_041160585.1 Pseudomonadota bacterium
GTCCTGGCTGGTGTGCACGAAGCTGCCCACCACGTTGGCCATCAGGGTGCGGTGGGTATGCATGCAGCCCTTTGGAAGGCCTGTGGTGCCGGAGGTGTAAGGCAATAGCGCCAGGTCTTCCGGATGCCTTGCCACCGGCTGGGCCAGCGGCGGATGCGCCAACCCATCGGACCAAGTTGAAACCTGCACGCCCAGCACGCCGGACACATCCGGCGGCGCCACGGTCACGGCCGCCCAAAGCGCTTCGGGCACGCCCAGATGGTCGGGCCGCTGCGCCGGCTAGGCATCGGGATAGCGCACGACCAGCACGTGAGCCGCACGCTGCGTGGGCTCCAGCGCCTGCTGGGCCTGCTGCACCACGGCCAGCAGGTCTGCGGCGCAGATCACCACCCGGGTCTCAGGGTCGGTGATGTAGTGTCCGAACTCATCGGCACGGTTCATGGGATTGACCGGCACCACCACGCCCCCGGCGGCCTGCACCGCATAGAAGGCGACCAGAAACTGCGGACAGTTCTGCATGAACAAGGCCACGCGGTCACCCGGCTGCACGCCGTGAGCCACGAGCCAGCCGCCGAGTGCCAGTGCCTGCCGGTGCAACGCGCCGTAGGTGATCGCCTGCCCCAGGAAAACAGCTGCATCCTTGCCGGGATAGCGCGCGGCGGTGACCTGCAGGTTGTGGAACAGGGTCACGTCGGGGATGGTCACCGTCTTCGTCAGCCGTGCGGGCCAGAAGGCGTGGTGACGGAGTGCAGGGCTTGCGTTCATGGGCATAGGTGTACCCGCGCCGGCTCAGGCGACAATACAGGGTTTACACCGCACCCGACCCAACCAGCAGCTGACGCCCCCATGAGCACCATTCTCCAGTCGATTCCCGCCGGCCAGAAAGTCGGCATCGCGTTCTCCGGCGGCCTGGACACCTCCGCTGCGCTGCATTGGATGAAGCTCAAGGGCGCCCTTCCCTATGCCTACACCGCCAACCTCGGCCAGCCGGATGAGCCCGACTACGAGGCGATTCCGCGCAAGGCCATGGAGTACGGGGCAGAGCTGGCACGCCTGATCGACTGCCGGGCGCAACTCGCACACGAAGGCATCGCCGCCTTGCAGGCCGGCGCCTTCCACATCACGACGGCCGGCGTCACCTATTTCAACACCACGCCCTTGGGCCGCGCCGTGACCGGCACCATGCTGGTGTCGGCGATGAAGGAAGACGATGTGAACATCTGGGGCGACGGCTCCACCTTCAAGGGCAACGACATCGAGCGCTTCTACCGCTATGGCCTGCTGACCAACCCGGCGCTGAAGATCTACAAGCCCTGGCTGGATCAGACCTTCATCAACGAGCTGGGGGGCCGCGCTGAGATGAGCGCCTTCCTGAACAAGGCGGGCTTTGGCTACAAGATGAGTGCCGAGAAGGCCTACAGCACCGACAGCAACATGCTGGGCGCCACGCACGAAGCCAAGGACCTGGAATTCCTCAACAGCGGCATCCGCATCGTCAACCCGATCATGGGCGTAGCCTTCTGGAAGCCAGAGGTGCAGATCAAGCCCGAAGAGGTCACTGTCCGCTTCGAGGAGGGCACCCCCGTGGCGATCAACGGCCGCTCCTTTGGCTCACTTGTAGACCTGATCCTCGAAGCCAACGCCGTCGGCGGCCGCCATGGCCTGGGCATGAGCGACCAGATCGAGAACCGCATCATCGAGGCCAAGAGCCGCGGCATTTATGAGGCCCCCGGCCTGGCCCTGCTCTACATCGCCTATGAACGCCTGGTCACGGGCATCCACAACGAAGACACCATCGAGCAATACCGCGAAAACGGCCGCAAGCTTGGCCGACTGCTCTACCAGGGTCGCTGGTTCGACCCCCAGGCCATCATGCTGCGCGAAGCCGCCCAGCGCTGGGTGGCGCGCGCCGTGACCGGCGAGGTGACGATCGAACTGCGCCGCGGCAACGACTACTCGCTGCTCAACACCGAGTCACCCAACCTGACCTATGCGCCTGAGAGGCTGTCGATGGAAAAGGTCGAAGACGCACCCTTCAGCCCGGCCGACCGAATCGGCCAGCTGACGATGCGCAACCTGGACATCATCGACACCCGCGGCAAACTGGGCATCTACAGCGCCGCCGGCCTGATGCAGGTGGGCTCCGACATCGCGCTGCCGCAGATCAAGAGCGACTGAGCTCGGCGCGCTCGCTGAGCGAACAAAATCAGTTGGTCTGCGCCAACTGATCCAGGATGGCCGGGTTCTCGAGTGTGCTGGTGTCCTGCGTGATCGCCTCACCCTTGGCAATCGAGCGCAGCAAACGCCGCATGATCTTGCCCGAGCGCGTCTTCGGCAGGTTGTCCCCGAAACGGATGTCCTTGGGCTTGGCGATCGGACCGATCTCCTTGGCCACCCAGTTGCGCAATTCGGCGGCGATCTTCTTGGCCTCCTCACCCGTAGGGCGCGGACGCTTCAACACCACGAAGGCGCAGATCGCCTCACCCGTGGTGTCGTCCGGGCGCCCCACCACGGCGGCCTCGGCCACCAGCTCGGTACAACTCACCAAGGCCGACTCGATCTCCATCGTGCCCATGCGGTGACCCGACACGTTCAGCACGTCATCGATGCGCCCGGTGATGGTGAAGTAGGCGGTCTTGGCATCACGAATCGCGCCATCGCCGGCCAGGTAATAGCCCTTGAGTTCGGGCGGGAAGTAGCTCTTCTTGAAGCGCTCGCCGTCGCCCCAGATGGTACGGATCATGGAGGGCCAGGGCTTCTTGACGACCAGGATGCCGCCCGAACCATTGGGCACATCGGCGCCGGTTTCATCCACGATGGCCGCCTGGATGCCCGGGAAGGGCAGCGTGCACGAACCCGGCACCATGGGTGTGGCACCGGGCAGCGGCGTGATCATGTGGCCGCCCGTCTCGGTTTGCCAGAAGGTGTCCACGATGGGGCAACGGCCGCCGCCCACATTGGCGTGGTACCACTCCCAGGCTGCGGGGTTGATGGGCTCGCCCACCGAACCCAGCAGCCGCAGGCTGGACAGGTCGTAGCGCTTGGGGTGCACGGCCTCATGGGTTTCAGCAGCCTTGATCAGCGAACGAATCGCCGTGGGGGCTGTGTAGAAGATGCTGACCTTGTGGTCCTGAATCATCTTCCAGAAGCGGCCGGCATCGGGGTAGGTGGGCACGCCCTCGAACACGATCTCGGTGCCGCCCAGGGCCAAGGGGCCATAGGCAATATAGGTGTGGCCGGTGACCCAGCCGATGTCGGCCGTGCACCAGAAGACGTCGTCGGCCTTGAGGTCGAAGGTCCACGCGGTGGTCAGCGCCGCGTGCAGCAGGTAGCCGCCGGTGGAATGCTGCACACCCTTGGGCTTGCCGGTGGAGCCCGAGGTGTAGAGCAGGAACAGCGGATGCTCCGCCTCGACCCACTCAGGTTCGCAGGTCGTGGGCTGGGCATCCACCACCTCGCCCATCCAGCGGTCACGCCCGGCGGTCATGGCCACATCGTGGCCCGTGCGCTTGAC